>QWOR01000056.1 GCA_003669575.1 Planctomycetota bacterium
CGATGACACCGGCCTTGGCAGAGGCGTAGTTCGCCTGACCGAAGAAGCCGATGATGCCCGAGATCGACGCCATGCTCACGATCCGCCCGCCCTCATTGAAGAACGGCAGCGAGGTCTGGATCACGCGGAAGACAGCGGAGAGGTTGGTCTCGATGACATCCTCCCATTCGCGGTCTTCCATCTTCTTGACGGTCTTGTCACGCAGGATGGCGGCGTTGTTCACGAGGATATCGACCTGGCCCCAGCGGGCTTTGACGATCTCGAGCATCTGCTGCAGCTCGGTGCGTGATCGGACATCAGCGGCGATTGCCAGACCGCGATCCCCCCATGCAGCCACGGTCTCCTCGGCCTGGGCACGGCACTTGCCCTCTGGATCATTGAAATAGTTGACGACGACTTTCGCCCCAGCCTCGTAGAGCAACGTCGCTGTGGCCTTGCCCAAGCCCTGGCTGCTGCCAGTGACGATCGCAACTTTGCCGGTCAGATCGATGGAATACATGCGAGCCTCTGATCTCAATAGAAAAGTGAACAGCGAAGCTGCGGCTAGTTCCCGGAAACCGGCGAAGACTCTTCTTCCGGCTTGAGTTCCGTGATCGTGGTCATGCCGAGCGGATACTGATCCAACAGAGTCCGAATGTCGCGGAGAGTGACCTGGCGGTAGGCTTCGATCTCTTCTTCGACAGACTGGTACTGTTCGCGATACACCCAGTCACCGCCCACCACGGAGAGCCGCCCCATCGGACGCTCGCTCCGCAGTACAATCCGCGAAGCGACCTTATTGAACGCCTCATCGAGCTCGTCGGCCGTGACGCCCGAAGCGTTGATCTGCTGAAAAACCTTCTTCATGCGGGAGATGTTGGTGTCGGTCTCGCTCGCGTCACAGCAGAGATACCCCCCCCAGATGCCGTTGTCGAAGAACTCGTTGTACGCAAGGTCGCACGACTCGGCGTGCCCGGGGTCGACCAGTTCCCAGTAGAGCCGCCCGCTATCGCCGTCCCCCACGATCACTGACAGCATTTCTGCGGCAAATCGCTGCGGGTCGCGGCTCGTCGGGGCGGATGAGAACAGCATCGTGTGAGCCTGGGATAACGCCGGGCGGGTCGTCGCTAAACGCGTGATCTGCGGGTGGCACAGCAACCAGTGGTCGTCCCTCTGTCCGGTCGGAAAACTCGAACAGTACTGTGAAGCCAGCGCAGTGATGTGTTCCCAGCTGACCTTGCCCGTTGCCACCAGCGTGATGTTGCCGGTGTGGTAACGCTGTCGGAAGTAGTTCCGCATCTGGTCAGCGGTCAGGGCCTGGATGCTCTCACGAGTCCCAAGGATCGACTGACCGAGCGGATGGCGGGCGAAGTGAGCAGCCATCGCCTCATCATGAGCGAGGAATCCCGGCATGTCATCGTACATGCCGATCTCTTCCAGGATGACCTGCTTCTCGACCTCGAAATCCTCGACTCGCAGAGTCGGCTGCATCAATGCTGACAGAAGTTCAAACGCCCGTGGCAGATACTCCGGGAGCACAGCTGCATAGTAGAGTGTGAACTCCTCGCCGGTCTGAGCGTTGTAGTTGGCCCCCAGCTCGTCGAAGACCCGGTTCACGTCAGCAGCGGAGAAGTGTTCGTTCCCCTTGAATGCCATGTGTTCGAGAAAGTGGCTCACGCCAGAGCAGTCGAGCGTCTCGTTCCGCGACCCGGTCCGCACATAGAACCCCACAGCTGCGCTTTGAGCACGGGGGTTAATCTCACCGATGACCTGAAGTCCATTGGGCAAGACGGACTGACGGAATTCCATGAACAGCTTCCCAAAGTACTGGCTCCCGCGCAGACCGTATCGACCGGACCAACGACATCTCAGAGCACGTGCCGCAGGGTAGCGATTTTGGCCGTGTGCAGACAGCGAGACGACCTCCATATCCACCGACGATTCGCCCAAAGTCCCCGCCACATCTGCTTCGACTTCCACCATCCGTTGGCGTAAAGTGTCCTGTAATCAACGCGGAATACGTTTGGGGAGACAATGAGATGCACCCGGATTGGCGGTGGGCGATGCGGTACGGCAGCAGGCAGTTCTGGCTGGTGGGGATATTGATCTGGGTCGGATGTTCTCCGGGTCCAGTCACGACCAAGAACAAAGCCCCGATCCCCGTCGAGGTGAGCCCGGTGATCGTGCGTGAGGCGACCGACTACGCCGAGTTCACCGGGCGGACCATTGCCCAGGAAACGGTCGAAGTGCGAGCCCGCATTTCGGGGTACTTGCAGGAAGTCGTATTTCAGGAAGGTCAGAAGGTCAAAGAGGGCGACCTGCTCTACAAGATCGACCAGCGGCCGTATCAAGTGGCACTCGAGCAAGCTCAAAGCCGAGTCGTCGAAGCGGAATCACAAATCCAGAGTGCCATCTCGCAGAAGCTGCAACGGGCGGCCGAAGAAGAACGGCGACAGGCCGAACTGATTCTGGCGCAGAAGTCTTATGACCGCACCAAATCTCTCGCTGATCAAGGAGCATCGACCGCCAACGCTAGAGACACTGCTGAGGCGAACCTGTCCACGGCGAAATCGGGGCTGACAGCTGCCCAGGCTGATATGGAATTCTCGCTGTCAATGATCGCTACCGCCGAGGCATCAGCGAACACCGCCCGGTCGGCAGTCGACTCGGCCAAGCTGAATCTGGAGTACACCGAACTGCGGGCTCCAATTTCGGGCCGGATCGGTAAGACATCGGTCACGCGGGGAAACCTGATCCAATCGGGCGACCTGGGCTCGGGGCCAGTGCTGACGACAATCGTCTCGATCAATCCGATTTACGTCGAGTTCGATGTGGATGAAGGCACGGTGCTTAAGGTGCACCACCTGATCCGCGACGGAAAGGCCGACCGTGCGGTCGCGGGGTCAGCTCCCGTCAGCTTCGGTCTGGCCGATGAGCAGGGGTTCCCTCATGAGGGGTTGATGACCTTTGCCGAGAACCGGCTGTCAGCCACCACGGGAACACTGCGAGTCCGAGGCACGTTCGACACGG
The DNA here is from genome assembly GCA_003669575.1 of Planctomycetota bacterium. GTDB lineage: Bacteria > Planctomycetota > Planctomycetia > Planctomycetales > Planctomycetaceae > TH-plancto1. Next base: position 3,010 of record QWOR01000056.1, read on the forward strand.
GAGATAACGAGATCCTTCCAGGTCTCTTCGCTCGCGTCCGGGTGCCCATCGGAAAACCGCACCAGGTCGCCCTGATCAGTGACCGGGCGGTGATCTCGGACCTCGGTGAGAAGATCGTTTATGTCGTGAACGATAAGCACGAAGTCGTGCCGCGGCCCGTGAAGCTGGGCCAGATGCACTTTGGCCTGCGTGCTGTTGAGGAAGGGTTAAAGTCGGGAGATCGCGTGATCGTCAACGGGGTACAGCGTGTTGCTCCGGGAGCTGTCGTCGAAGAAAAGGAGGTCGCCATGCCCGGGGACAAGGCTGCCGCAACCAGCCCCGTGCCAGCCGTCACTCCTGCGACCGCGACACCCGCCCCCGCGAAGGCCGAAACTCCGGCCCAAGGCGATGCCCAGCCCGCTCCTCCTCAGAAGTAGATCGAGTCTGTCATGCTGGCAAAATTCTTTATTGACCGCCCCGTTCTGGCGTGGGTGATCTCGATCGTCATCGTGCTGCTGGGCGGAATCGCAGCCGTCCTGCTGCCGATTGCTGAGTATCCCGAGATTGCCCCCCCAGTCGTGCGCGTGACGGCGTTCTATCCGGGAGCGAGCCCGGAAGTGCTGGCCGACTCGGTCGCGGGACCGATCGAGCAGCAGGTCATCGGCGTCGAGAACATGCTCTACATGTCGTCGCAGTGCAACAGCGACGGCTCGTACATGCTCGACGTGACATTCGAACTCGGCACCGATGCCAATGAGGCTCAAGTGCTGCTGCAGAATCGGGTGACGACCTCGGAGCCTCAGCTCCCAGAGGAAGTCACCGCACTGGGCGTCATGGTCAAGAAGCGTTCGCCCGACATTCTGCTGGTCGTGAACGTGGTCTCTGACGACGATCCAGACACGGGCAAGCCATATTTCGACCAGCTGTACCTCAGCAACTACTCCACGATTTACATGCGTGACGTACTCGCGAAGGTCGAAGGGGTCGGCGACACGTCGCTGTTCGGCCAGATGGATTACAGCATGCGAATCTGGCTCGATCCGAGCAAGCTGGCGTCGCGTAGTTTGACGGCTGGAGACGTGGCGGCGGCCTTAAGAGAACAGAACGTCCAGGTTGCCGCTGGTCAGCTGGGAGCCCCCCCCGTTCCGGCCGGACAGGAGTTCCAGCTGATTCTCAGCTCGCAGGGGCGACTGGTTGAACCGAAGCAGTTCGAGGAGATCATCCTCCGGACCGGTTCGACGGGTGAGGTAACCTACCTGCGTGATGTCGCCCGAGTCGAGTTGGGAGCGAAGAGTCTGGCGTCACTGTCGCGGTTGAACGGTCGACCATCGGCGGGAATCGCGATTTACCAGCTGCCGGGTTCGAACGCTCTCGAGACTGCGGAGCGAGTGAAGTCAACGATGAAGCGGCTCGAAGCCCGCTTCCCGCGCGGCCTGAAATACGTCATCGCGTACGACACAACGCCGTTCATCACGGAGTCGGTGCATGAGGTTTTCAAGACGCTACGTGATGCCATCATACTGGTGGCGCTGGTGGTGCTTCTATTCCTGCAGGACTGGAAGTCGCTGGTACTGCCGCTGATCGATGTGGGAGTGTCGCTGGTCGGAACGTTTGCGATTCTGTTGCTGATGGGCTTCAGCCTCAACAACCTGACGCTGTTTGGTCTGGTACTGGCCATCGGGATCGTGGTCGACGATGCCATCGTCGTGCTGGAAAACATCGAACGCTGGCTGGAGAAAGGGGTCTCCGTCCGCGAAGCGACCATCGGAGCGATGGGAGAAATCACCGGACCGATCCTGGCGATCACGCTGGTCCTCTCGTCGGTGTTTCTCCCCAGTGCGTTTCTGGGTGGAATCACGGGACAGTTCTTCCGGCAGTTCGCATTGACGATCTCTGTGTCGATGATCATCTCGGCCATTAACGCGATGACGATGACGCCCGCGCGGGCCTCGTCGGTCTTCGGAGGGCGTGAGCACAGCGGCGATGGCCCTCACGACCCGCACGCCGGGAAAGAGGCCCTGCCCTGGTGGAGTTTTGCGATCCTGGGTGGAGCACTTGCGGTCATGCTCCTGAAGCCGATGGCTCTCGGGATGATGGGGATGCAGGCCGGTGAGCATGACGCTGCGGAAGCCACGCTCCTTGACTCACTCAAGAGAGGGCTCATCACCGCCATTGTGTTCCTGGTGGGGGCCATTCCGCTGGGGCTGGTCGGGCGGAAGCTGATTCATCCGGTGAATCATGCGTTAGCCGAATTCTTTGGTGTCTTCAACAAGATCTTCGATGCCATCACAGCCAGCTATGGTCGGTGGACTTCGCGGGTTTTGCGAATCGGCATCGTATCGATGATTCTGTACGTTGGACTCGTCGGCCTGACGATCTATGGATTCCAAAAGGTGCCCGGTGGCTTCGTCCCGGGGCAGGATCGCGGCTACCTGCTCGTGAATGTCGCCCTGCCCGATGCAGCCTCTGCCGAGCGGACCATGCAGGTCGTGGAGAAGGCCGAGAAGATCATTCGCGAAACGCCGGGAGTCGCCGACACGATC
>QWOR01000273.1 GCA_003669575.1 Planctomycetota bacterium
GCCACTTCCCTCCCGTCAATTTGTCACACCAACGGTCTTCGAGAATCGACTCGTGTCGCGTTCGAGACTGGTCCGTGCGGATGATCGCGAAGCCGATGCGATCGGTCTGCTCGACCAGGAAACCGGGGAGCACATCCTGGTCGACCGAGTGGAATGGCTGAAGTACACTGAAGTTTCCCGCGGTTCCGCTGTCTCGGCTTAACGCGGGTATGCGTCAACGAGACCACCAGATCGAATGTGAATGACCGAAGAGATTGCTCGTCCTGAACGCCCGTTATTCACTGATCTGACTCGAAAAGGGTTGCTAGATTGGTGCGAATCGAATGGCGTCCCTTCTTATCGAGTTGATCAGATCCGCCAATGGATCTTCGGAAAACGGGTGAACTCGTTTTCCGAGATGCACGACATCCCCGCCAAGGTGCGGGCCCAGCTGGCCGAAGAGTTTCGTTTCTGGGCCGGGCGGATCGTGCGACATCTCGTGTCGTCTGACCGCACGGAAAAACTCCTGCTCGAACTGGGCGAGGGAGATCTGGTCGAGTGCGTGCTGATGCGGGAGCCGGATCGCTGCACCGTGTGTATTAGCACTCAAGTCGGTTGCGGCATGGGATGTATCTTCTGTGCCAGCGGACTCGATGGAGTCAAACGCAACCTGACCACTGGCGAAATCCTCGAACAGGTCTTACGCGTTGACCGACTGCTAAGCCTGGAAGAGCGAATCACCAATATCGTGGTGATGGGGATGGGGGAACCGCTTGCGAATTTGAGATCGCTGCTCCCCGCTCTCGACACACTGAATGAAAAGGGCGGGATGGGACTCGGAGCCCGCCGCATTACGATCTCGACCGTCGGACTGCCGGAGAAGATGCGGGAACTCGCCCGGCATGGCACACCCTACAACCTTGCCGTTTCGCTCCACGCACCCAATGACACACTGCGGACGGAGATTGTCCCAACGAACAAACGTACTGGGATCGAAGCGATCCTCGAAGCAGCGGAAGAGTATTTCCAGGTCACCGGTCGGCGGGTGACATACGAGTATGTTCTGCTTGCTGGTCGCAACGATGGACCGGAAGAGGCCAAGCAACTGGCCAAGCTGTTGCGGAATCTGAATGCGCATGTGAATCTGATTCCGATGAACCCGGTGGCCCCGATCGATCTGACGGCCCCCGCAGAACCGCGAACGAAGATGTTCGTCGAGATGCTTCAGCATGGGGGAGTGAACGTCACAGTCCGTAAACGCAAGGGGGCCGATATCGACGCCGCGTGCGGACAGCTGAGATTGACGGAACTGACGTTAAAGGCGACTCCGACTGCTGCCAGTCCTGAGTAACAAATCACGAACAGCAACCAAGTTGCCCTGCCTGTCGATGGAAGGTGTCATGCTCCACGGATCTCGCGCACTCCGATTGCTGTTGGTGACGTTGATCGCGGGATGCCAGCCCGCCGCTGAGCCCACTGGTACCGGCGGGCAATCCCTCACGCCCACGACACCGACTGCGGTGAGCGCCGCAGCAAATGGCGATCAACCGGCTCCTGCTACGACACCGTTTGTCAGTGAGGCGGGATTTCAGTTGATCACCTTCGATCAGATGGCCGTATTTCCCACTGATGGCTCAGCGGCGCAGACTTGGACGGCCGAGGGTGATGAGTTCCTCTGCACCGGGAAGCCGAAGTGTTACCTGCACACGAAGACGCCGTATGGTGATGGGACGCTGCGGTTCGACTACAAGTTTGAGCCCGATCCCAAGATCACAGATCCGGCCAAGCTGGCGGGACACAACACTGGTGTATTGCTCTTTATTCAGGAACCCCACGCGGTCTGGCCCAAGTCGATCGAGGTGCAGGGCAAACACAGCGAGATGGGCCAGCTGCGCCCCAATGGGGGAGCTGTGGCGGTCGAGTTCCAGGACTCCCCCGAAGTCCGCGAGTCGGCCCGTAATCCGGTGGGGGAATGGAACTCCGTCGAGATCGTCACCAAGGCGGGGGCGATCACTGCCTCAATCAATGGCCAGATCGTGGCTGTCGGTCAGCCGGGTGAGCTGACGAGTGGGTTGATCGGGTTACAGGCCGAAGGGCACCGGCTCCGGTATCGTCATCTGCGGTTCGCTCCGGCTCAGTAGCTCACCACTCTCCAGCCACGCGCATTCCCGGAATTCCGCTGAATAACACATGCCACTTCGTATCGGACCGCTGACGATTGACTCCCCGCTGGCGCAAGCCGCCTTGAGCGGATACAGCGATGGCCCGATGCGGCTGCTCGCCCGACGGTTCGGCGCAAAGTATGCGCTGGCCGAAGTGCTGATCGACCGATTCGCTGTCGAGTCACAGTCCACGAACTTTATCCGCCGCCATTTGCAGATCGCGGATGAAGACCATCCGATTGGTGGACAGCTGATGGGGACGGATCCGGCTCAGTTTCAGTTCGCTGCACAACGTCTCGTTCAAGCGGGTTTCGATATCATCGATATCAACTTCGGCTGTCCGGTGAAATCGGCCATCGGCGGATGTCGGGGAGGATACCATCTGGGGCAGCCCGAAGCGGCTCTCGAAATTGTCTCGCGCGTACGCGACAGCGTCCCCGCTCACATTCCCGTCACCGTCAAGATGCGGCGCGGAATTGATGACACAGCAGAGAGCCGAGACCGGACACTCACGATCCTGCAGGGGGCATTCAACCGCGGTGTCGCTGCGGTGACGCTGCATGGAAGAACCGTCGAGCAGAAATACGTGGGCCCCAGCCGCTGGAGCTTTTTACGCGAGGCCAAAGTCCGCTTCCCGCAGCACACCATTCTGGGCAGCGGCGATCTGTTCACCGCCGATGACTGCGTGCGGATGTTGTCAGAGACCGGCGTGGATGGGGTCTCGATTGCACGCGGCGCGATCGGCAATCCGTGGATCTTCTCCTGTGCGCAGGCACTGCTCAACGGTGAAACACACCCTGCCCCTCCTGGTCTCCTCGAACAGGGCGAGGTTATTCGCAAACACGTCCAGCTGGCTCATGAGACCTATGGGGATGCGGCTTGTGTTCCGAGGCTGCGTAAGCATCTGGTGAAGTATGCCCGCCTGCACCCCAACCACGCCGAAGTCCGCAACACGTTCGCAATGGCAGGCAGTGTGAGCGATATCGAACTGCTGCTGATGAAGTTTTACAACGACGACCGGGCAGGTGTCTGGCCTGTGCAAGAGTCAGCGATGTCGTGTGAGAATGGCTGAGATGAGAGAGCGTGTGGTTTATTCCGCACTTCGCGCGTGTCTTATCTCCTGATGGACTTCGGTGCTCCCGCTTCAACGGTTTGAGTGGGATGATCACTCGGGACTTGCATGTACTTGAGCAGGTCATTCACGATGTCCGCCGCTGCGGGAGCGGCAACCATACCGCCGTAGTCACTGCCGCCCTGCGTGGGTTCGTCGACCGTGACGATGACGACGACGCGAGGATTCTTGACTGGAGCGCCGCAGACAAATGAACTGATGTGGCGAATGTGGGAGTACTGCCCGTCAGGGTCCATTTTCTGGGAGGTCCCGGTCTTGCCGAAGAGGGAATAGTCGGCGAGCCTGGCCTTGGTCCCGGTACCGCGCTGTACCACGTCGACCATCGCCTCTTCCACTATCCAGCGAGTCGCTTCCGGACGGACGAGGTCGGTCGACATGACGTTGGGAGCAATCGATGCATAACCGACGGAACCGAGATAGAGATGCGGAGTGATCCAGCGACCACCGTTCGCCAAGGCCGCGTGAGCAGCGAGAATCTGCAGCGGAGTGGCCAGCATCTCCTGCCCCATGGGGATCGAACCGGTCGAGTAGATCGTCCACTTGTCGAGCGGGTGCAGCGTGCCGGGAAGTTCTCCAGGAAGTTCGATGCCCGTTCGCTGACCAAAGTTGAACCGGGTCATCAAGTCGTGCAAACCGGGATTCGTAAGCGTCTCCCCGATCTTCGCCATCCCGATGTTGCTCGACTTCACGAGTACATCCTTGAGACTCAGCACTCCATAGCGATGGTGATCATGCAGCACACGCGGCCCCATGCGATAGGCCCCGCGCTCGCAGTTCAACATATCGGAAGTGTGCAACTTCTCCTGATCGAGGCCCCAGGCAACGATGACGGGCTTGATCGTCGAACCGGGTTCATACGCAGCCTGAATCGACAGGTTCCGCCACGAGTCAGGAGGTGCGGCCTCCGGATGAGATGGATCAAAGGCCGGACGGCTGACCATCGCGAGGACTTCACCCGTCGCGGGATCGAGAACCGTGGCACAGGCTCCAACCGGCTGGTGAGTCTGCATCAGCTCGTCCATCCGCCGCTCCACGTGCAGCTGGCAGACTGTGTCGAGAGTCAGCTGGATATTTTCGCCCGGTTGCGCGGGAGTCGTTTCTCCCTCCAGCACATCGATGACAAAGCTGCGTGCATCGCGGACGACGGTTCGGCGACCGGGCTGACCACGCAGACGAGTATGAAAAAACTCCTCCACACCGCCGTGAGGTGTTCCATCGATATCACGCCAACCCAGGACATGTGCGGCAAGTGCCCCTTGAGGGTAAACCCGCTGGTACTCGGCGCGGAAACCCCATTCGGGAGCGGGAAGATTCACCGCCAGAATCTGCGAGACCTCAGCCTCCGAAAGCCGACGCTTGATCCACATGAACCGCTTTTCACGGTGGTCAATAATCCGCTGCTGGACCTCGGTTGGATCGAGCCCGAGAGCATTTGCCAGTACACAAGCAGTGCGAAACGAGTCGACGACGCGGGCCGGATCGATGTAAAGGCTTTGAACGGCAACCGTCGTCGCCAGCAGACGACCGCGGCGATCATACAAGTCGCCGGGGCGGGACGGGATGACCTCTGCGTGCTGCTGCTGACGAGTGGCCCGGCTGGCGAACTTCTCTCGCTGCACCCACTGAACCTGCACCATACGTCCGATGAGAACACACCAGGCCAGCGTCACGACCAGCTGGACACTGATCGAACGCCAGGCCAGTCGCGGTTCGCTCGAGGTTGGCATGGGAAGAGATTCAAGTGAGATCGAACGAGCTTGGCCTCCGCGGAGAACCACAAATCTGCCGCATGCCAGGTGCTCATCGACGGTTGTTCAAGGGAACAACTGTCGCACGTCGTCGGGCCGCTCGCTCCGCTTCGGCTTGTTCCAATGACTCCATCAGACGGGATGGAGCCCCCAACTCCTGCGTTCTCAATTTGAGCCGCGCGTACTTCTCTTCCAGCTGCTCCAGACGGTAGACCTGCAGGGTCTGCGTTCGCTTCATATCGAGCAGCTGTTTCTCCACCGCGATACCTGCGGCAGCAATCAGCACAACCAGCGACAGAGCAGCACAGAATCGAAAGAACATGATGAGCGTACGAAACGGAGGTCCAAACCGAATCGAAGAAATCGCCTCCGTCACCCATCAATTGGCAGGCTGTTCCTCAACGGCAGGCTCTTCCGTTGTTTGAGCCTCTTCCGTCGACGGTTCTCCTGGAGTTTCAGCCCCTTCTTCCGGGGTGAACTCTGGCAAAATCGGA
>QWOR01000323.1 GCA_003669575.1 Planctomycetota bacterium
CCCCACTCAGAAAGAATTTGAGTTCGACGGCAAGCCCTTCTGGGAATACCAGCCCGATAAGAAATCCAAAGCTGAGCTCACCGCAGAGAAGTAAGCTGGGTTTGTGTCGGCAGTGGTGTCAGAGCGAGCCATGCACTCATGGTGTCCCACGTCGGATTGACACTCCCGGTACGGCATGGCGACACTGGCATGTTGGCGACTCGGGAACGTCGCTGTTGTTGATGAAGCCTCGCCCAGGACATCGAATTGGCTGCTCGAAACGCCATTATCGTTGGTGCCTCATCAGGGATCGGTGCGGCTCTGGTAATGGATTTGGCCAAACGTGGGTATGGTCTGGGATTGGCAGCCCGTCGATTTGACCAGCTGAACAATCTGGCCTCTACGCTGCCGACACAAAGCGTCGTCAGAACCATTGATGTGTCCAACACCGAGGTCGCAATTCGAGAACTGGAAGCGCTGGTTGCAGAGCTCGGCGATGTCGAGTTGTTTATACTGGCGGCAGGCACCGGACATCTGAACCCGGATTTCGCCTGGGATCAGGAACGCGATACTCTCGCGACGAACGTCATGGGCTTTGCCGCGATGGCGAATGTTGCCATCACCCATCTGACGGCCCGAGGTTCAGGGCAGCTGGTCGGGATCTCATCAATCGCTGCGATTCGAGGAAACGGAGGAGCTCCCGCCTATGGAGCCAGCAAAGCCTTCGTCTCCAGTTATCTCGCTGCACTCCGCCACCGCTTCGCCAAGGCCCGACTCCCCATCACTGTTCTCGAGGTGCAACCGGGGTTCGTCGATACGGCGATGGCAAAAGGGGAAGGGCTCTTCTGGGTGGCTCCCGTCGCCAAAGCCTCGTCACAAATCCTGACAGCGATCGACCATAAGCGATCTCACGTCTATATCACCCGCCGGTGGCGGTTCATCGCGTGGGTCCTCCGCCTGCTCCCGGAGACAATTTACAACCGAATTTAGAGCACCGTTCCTTGTCGGCGGAGCTTGCCCGACTGTCCGGATACAGCACGCAAACTCCAGAAAGTGTGACGCGACCGCCCATTCACCGTCTTGACAATACTTGTTCTCACGTCTATCGTTTCAAGGTGAATGTGGCCTGTACGCGTCGTTTCGCACTCTTTGCCCCATCCGAAAGGGTCCCTGCCGTGTCAACATTTCCTACTGAAACGGATGTCATCGTCATTGGAGGCGGACCTGCCGGGGCCACGGCCTCCACACTGATTGCTCAAAAAGGGCATCGGGTCCAGCTGTTCGAACGGGAAAAGTTCCCTCGGTTTCACATCGGCGAGTCGTTGATTCCTGAAACCTACTGGGTGCTGGAACGACTCAACATGCTGCCCAAGATGAAGAAGAGTCAGTTCGTCAAAAAGCACAGCGTGCAGTTCGTGAATTCGACCGGGAAGCTTTCTGCTCCGTTCTACTTCTCGGACAACAAGCCACACGAATGCTCTCAGACGTGGCAGGTCGTGCGGAGTGAGTTCGACCAGATGATGCTGGAGAACGCCCGCGAGCATGGCGTCACTGCTCATGAAGGCGTCCGCGTGCTGGATGTGATGTTTGATGGCGAGCGCGCCACCGGTATCAAGTATCAGGCCGCCGATGGCTCGCACCACGAGATGCGGGCCAAAGTCGTCGTCGATGCCAGCGGGCAGAGCGGATTGCTGCAGAACAAATTCAAGCTGCGGGTCTGGGACCCCATCCTGAACAAGGGCGCGATCTGGACCTACTGGGAAGGGGCCTACCGCGATGTCGGACGCGATGAAGGAGCCACGATCGTGATCCAGACTCCGAACAAAGAAGGATGGTTCTGGTACATCCCGCTGCACGACAACCGCATCAGCCTCGGTGTCGTTGCCCCGTTCGATTATCTGTTCAAAGGCCGAGGTTCTCACGAGCAGACCTACCAGGAAGAGGTCGACAAGTGTCCGGCGGTGCAGGAACGCATCGCATCGGCCAAACGCGTCACTGGATACTTTGCGACAAAGGACTATTCCTATCGAGCGACGCGCTGGGCGGGCCCGGGCTGGGTCACGATCGGCGATGCCTTCGGTTTTCTCGACCCGCTCTATTCATCGGGAGTTCTCCTCGCTCTGAAGTCGGGTGAGATGGCAGCAGATGCCATCAACGAGGGACTGCAGATCGGCGATACCTCCGGCGAATTCCTCGGCAAATGGGGCGATGCCCTGAATCAGGGCATCGACCGCATGCGTCGGCTGGTTTGCGAGTACTACGACGGATTCAGCTTTGGAAAATTCGTCAAGAACTATCCACACCTGACTGGCCGGGTGACCGATCTGCTGATTGGAGACTTGTTCACCGACAAGGTGGACGAAGTGTGGGCGCCGATGGAGTCGCTGTATTCGGAGACCAAGTCGGTTCCCAAACGCTGGGATTCCGGGACTCCCGTCGAAGTCGCCGCCACCAAGTCCAATGAGCTGTTCCTTCCGGATGGCCCGAGGCCGTAATTCGTAATCTTGACCCAAGAATCGAACGAGGTGATCGCCACACCAGGAGACCGACACGCGATGAATCAGGTGCTGGGCAATACGCGGCTGGAAAGCTCGCGGAGGTTCTGGAGCCTGTTGTCAGTCTATGGACTGATGATCGCGGCGACGGTGGGGGGCTTTCTCCTGATCCGCATGTCTGGGGAAAGCATGATGGCGGGGGCCTCAGCGTCTGCCCTTCGCTCCATCCCGCAGGCCAAGCCACCCGTAAAGGTTGACACCCTCCCGCATCTGCTGGGTGCGTTGCTGGCGATCATCGTCGCTGGGCGCTGCCTGGGCACGGTCCTGCAGTGGTTCGGCCAACCGCGCGTGATTGGCGAAGTCATCGCCGGGATTTTGCTGGGACCATCACTGCTCGGACGTATCTCGCCCGACGCCATGCACTTTGTGCTTCCGACCTCGGTGGCTCCGCTGCTCGGAGTCATCGCCCAGCTGGGAGTGATACTTTACATGTTCCTGGTGGGGCTCGATCTGAACCCTGACCACCTGAAATCCAAGGCTCACTCCACTGTTGCGATTTCTCATGCCAGCATCGTGGCGCCGTTTCTCCTGGGGGCGATATTAGCGCTGTGGCTCTACCCGAGCCTGGCACCCGCCGATGTATCGTTCACCAGCTTCGCTCTCTTCATGGGCGTGGCGATGGCCATTACGGCGTTTCCCGTGCTGGCCCGTATTTTGACTGACCGCGGGATGGAACGGACCGAACTCGGAACATTAGCCCTTGGCTGTGCCGCAGCTGATGACGTGACCGCGTGGTGTCTGCTGGCCTTCGTCGTGGGCGTGGCTCAGTCCAACCTGACCGCAGCTGTCATGACCATTGGATTGGCGGTGGGTTATATCGCGTTCATGTTTCTTCTCGTGCGGCCGCTCGCACACCGCTGGCTTCACAGCACTGAAGAGTCGACCGTTTCATCGGGCGTGATTGCCTGGGTGATCGTCGCTCTACTGGTCTCGGCTGTGGTGACTGAAGCGATCGGCATTCACGCGATCTTCGGTGCGTTTCTGTTGGGCGCGGTGATTCCACATCACAGTGCGATCGCCCGAGTCTTGCGTAACAAGCTGGAGGAGATCGTTACGATCCTCTTTCTGCCCGCGTTCTTTGCCTTCACCGGCATGCGAACTGAGATCGGACTGGTTCGAGGGCCTCAGGAGTGGCTGGTGTGCGTGATCATCATCGCCGTGGCAACACTCGGAAAGTTCGGTGGTACTTGGGTCGCGGCGCGGTTGTCGGGCCTCGATTCCCGCATGTCAGCATCGCTGGGCATCCTGATGAACACCCGGGGTCTGATGGAGCTGATCGTGCTGAACATCGGCCTCGATCTGGGAGTGATCTCGCCAACGCTGTTCGCAATGATGGTCCTCATGGCGATTACCACGACCGTTGCTACCTCACCCGTTTTGAGCTGGATCAGAGGGCATGAACCCGATCCAGCGACTGCCAATTCCGTCTGAGTCAGGAAACACGGATCTCACTGAGACAGCTGCTGTAAGGTGTTTTTCACCATGTGAGCGGCGTCACCTTCCGCGTATCGAATGAACCATGCTGTCAGGATCCCCGCCAGCAGGGCGGCAGTGAGCTGAACCCGGTGATGCGAGTGGAACTCCATTTCAGGCAGCAGGTCACCGAGCGAGATACACAGGAACACCCCAGCTGCAAACGCCAGGGTATACCCAATGAACTCCGGATGCTGACCAGTCCAGTTCGAGAACCCGAGCAGGAACACAATCGCTCCCAGCGGGCACATCAGGGAATAAGCCAGGTTCACTGCCAGACGCCAGTTCGAGGGGCACTTCCCCTCACGCATGAGAACGGCAATCGACACGGAGTCGAGCGGCTTATGCAGCAGAATGGCCAGAAAGGTTCCAAAGCCGATCCAGCGGGCACTCATGGAATGTGCAGCCCCCGCCTGGATGCTGGCTCCCAGTGCCATGCCATCCAGCAGCGAGTGGACAGATAGACCGAAGCAGACTCCCATCCAGCTGAGTTCCCGATGGCTGCCGTGTGAGTGCCCCGCATGTGCTGAAGCCACATGGGCTACCGGAGCCTCTGTGACTCCCGCATAGGCCAGTTCGATCGGCACAATCGCGGGGCCGCAGTTCCCGTCGTGATCGTGGTCATGATCGTGTGGATCGTGGACTTCCGCCGGACCGTGGTCGTGGAAGTGAAACATCCGCAGCAGCAGAAACATCGACAGCATGCCGCACATCAGGGCGACCATCGCGGCATCGATCTTCTGGCCTCCCAGTTCCACCATCGCATGCGGCAGCAAATGAAATACGCTGATCCCCAGCATCAGTCCACCGACAAAGCTGATCAACACCTGCAGCCGACCATGGGTCAACTTCACCAGCTTGGGCAGGACTCCCCCAAAGACGGAGGCCAAGACAATGGCGATGCCATAGATGATCGCCGTTTGATAATGCTCCGGCTGCAGAACATGCTGGTGGATGACTGGCGGAGACTCGCTGGTGGCCCCCACTCCATCAGCGGCCAGACCGATCGAACCGGCGAAGAAGAGCACCGCAGCGGCCAGGAAAGGTCGCACTGTGCGGTAGCCTGTTCGAGTCATCAATTCGCCCGTCCCGTCTGATATGTTCGCCCATCCGGCGGGAGTTCTCGCTCCCAGCGCTGAGCCAAGCGGGGTATTGTCACGTCCCGTTCACCGACATGCAACCGGGGGCAATCAATCGGGAAATACTGATCAGTCGACAACTCCTCGACGAATGGATGAACCAGCTGAATCAGAGTTCTCCATCGCGTGAGCCGGTGGTGACTGACTCATGGTTCTGATCTGGGAGTCGGAATTCTTCCGAAGCCAAGACAAACAAGAATGTCTGTCCTGCTTCTTGAGCTCCGGGAAAAGTCCAACTCTGCCCGCCCTCGCTGACGCTTCGGGTTGGTACAGGGAGCGCAGAGGTTAGGCGCAGTGTCGCTGAAACCACTCCTGGGCTCACCTAACAATCGAGCGTTCGGTCCTTCTCCCAGG
>QWOR01000155.1 GCA_003669575.1 Planctomycetota bacterium
GCTTTGTACAAGCGGGCATTAGAACTGATCCCCGGTGGAACCCAGCTGATCAGCCGTCGTCCCAATCGCGTCGCCTACGGAGTCTCTCCCGTTTACGCGCAGTCGGCCAAGGGTGCGAGATTCATCGATGTCGACGGGTTTGAGTACATCGATTGGATCAGCGGAATTGCTTCGATCATTCTCGGCTATGCCGATCCGGTCATGGACGAAGCTGTGCGCAAGCAGATCGAGAAGGGCACGGTCTACTCGGTTAACCACGAACTGGAAGTGGAACTGGCCGAGGAACTCTGCCGGGAGATCCCGTGCGCCGAGATGGTTCGCTACGCGAAATGCGGCGGCGAGGCCTGCGCGATTGCCGTACGCATTGCCCGCGGGACGACGGGACGCGACAAGATCCTCTTCTGCGGCTATCACGGTTGGCATGACTGGTATCTCGCCGCGAATCTGGCGGAAGAGGCGAGCCTCAACTCCCACCTGTTCCCGGGCATTGAAGCCACGGGAGTGCCGCAGGGTCTCGCGGGTACCGCCCTGCCCTTTGCATTCGGCGACCTGAACTCACTGGGAGAATTGCTCGATCAGCACAAGGGTGAAGTCGCAGCGGTCATCATGGAGCCGTTGCGGTCCGAGATTCCACCGGAAGGGTATCTGGCGGGCGTGGCGAAGCTCGCCCGCGAGCATGGGGCGATTTTCATCTTTGACGAAGTCTCAGCTGGCCTGCGTTTCAGCACGGGCGGCGCGCAGAAATATCTCGGGGTGAAGCCCGACATGGCCGTCTTTGCCAAGTCGATCTCCAATGGCTACCCAATGGCCGCCGTCGTCGGTTCGCGCGAGGTGATGGAGCCAGCGTCGCGGATGTTTATCTCCAGCACCTACTGGAGCGACACGATCGGCCTGCGTGCAGCGCTGACCACCATGCAGGAAGTTCGCAAACGCAATGTCCCGGCCCAGCTGTGGAAGTTCGGTGCCGAGCTGAAGCGACAGATCGATGCGGTGGCCCACGAGGTCGGACTCGACGCCCACTGCACCGGGATCGATGTCCATCCCCATCTGCACATTGCCGTGACCGACCCGCAACAGAAGGCGGCGGTCAATACGCTTTACATCCAGGAGATGGCCAAACGAGGTTGTCACGGATACGCGTCGTTCTACTTGAACGCCGCTCAGGGCGACGCAGAGCTGAAGCAAACGGCGGATGCTGCCCGTGATGCTTTCACAATTATCCGAGATGCGATGGCGAGCGGGACTGTCGAACAGCGGCTGGAGTGCCTGGTGCAGCAGGATGCGTTTCGCCGACTGGTCCGGTAGTCAGCAGTTTTTCCCAGCGACAGAACGACTTCTTATCGATCAGACCAAGGATATGCCATGTTTGAAATCGCCGAACGGGGAGTCGTGTATGATACGACAGCACAACCGACTGAAAATCGCATCGCGTACTTTACATCACTCTGTCTGTTGCATTCGGGAGCCATCCTCTGTGGATATCAGAATGGACCGGGTAAGCATTCACCGACCAGCCGGGCAGGCGTGAGCCGATCACTCGATCAGGGACGCACCTGGTCCCCGCTTCCCGTGAAGTTTGAAACTGTCATCGATGGCATTCCCGGCTCTCTGGGTTGTGCAGAGATGACCGAGATCCGGCCCGGACGGATAATTGCACTGACAACCTGGTTCGACCGAAGTGACCCGACACGCCCGCTCTTCGATCCCGTCACGGAAGGCATCCTGAAGTCACGACAACTCATGGCCATCTCAGCCGACGACGGTGAGACGTGGAGCAGCTGGCGTGAGCTGCCGACCGGTGACCTGAAGGGGTGTGCCCTCTGCGGTCCAGCGGTCATCTGGCCCGATGGCCAACTGGCAATCGCGTTTGAGAGCTTTAAGGAATACGACGATCCGCGACCGGGGAGACATGCGGCCTGGGTCATTGTGTCGCAGGATGGAGGCGAGACATTCTCTGAGCCTCGTCAGATTGCCCAACACCCACAGCACGAGGTCTACTACTGGGACGAACGTCTTTGCCCGGGACTTCTTCCAGGCGAATTCCACGCCGCATTCTGGACACATGACCTGGCTCATCAACGCGATCTTGCCGTTCATTTTCGTTCTGGGTCAATCACTTCCGAGGGCATTCAGCTGGAACCGATTCGCGACCTGGGTATTCCCGGCCAGATCGCTGCGCCGTGGCTGATGAGGGATGGAACGCTCGTGCTGTTTGTCGTTGATCGAGGACGGCCGGGCACGATGACACTGTGGGTCTCCCGAGATCGGGGACTCACATGGCCCGAGAGCGACAAGCTGCTGGTCTACTCTCACGAAGAAAGGGCGGCGATCAGCCAGGGGCGGGAGAACATCGACTTCAAGCAGTATTGGGAAGACATGGGGAAGTGGAGCTTCGGACACCCGGCGGTCCGCCAGCTTCCCGATGGCGACCTGCTTGCCGCGTGGTATGCCGGATCGCCAGACTGCATGAGTATTCACTGGGCACGTATTCACAAAGGTTGATCGCATGAAAGACTGGATCGCGACCGATTTCGACCGGGAGCTGTTTGACCGCGAGTTGAACGCGTTCGTCCCTGATCATGTCTTCGATGCCCATGCCCACTTGTACCGTGCGGATCACTTTCCCGCCGACAAGCAGCCCGCACTGATCGGTGGAGGACCACCAATCGCGGGCATGAAAGAGTTCGACGAGCGAATCGACGAGATCACGCCGGGGAGACCGACCGAGGCACTGTTCTTTCCTTTCCCCAACACCTTCGTCGATGTCGATGCCGAGAATGAATTTCTCTATGAGGAGCTGAAGAACCGTCCTCACTCACGGGGACAGATGCTCACTCCACCGACGATGTCACCTGACACCATTCGCGAGACGGTGAAACGCTGCGGATTTGTCGGCCTCAAGTGCTATCACGTCTGGTCACCGCGGAAGCCGACGTTCGATTCGTTCATTGAGGAGTTTCTGCCCGAGTCACACGTCCAGGTGGCCGACGAACTGGGGCTGTCGATCACTCTACATATCGTCCGTTCGCGAGCCCTCGCCGACACCGCCAACCAGGAGACGCTGCGCAAGTGGTGCCAGAAGTACCCCAACATGCGGATGATCCTCGCCCACGCGGCCCGGGGGTTTAACGCCCACCACACGATTGAGGGGATTCACTCGCTCAAGGGGCTGCGGAATGTGTGGTTCGACACCTCTGCGGTAACTGACTGCGGAGCGATCGAATCGATCATCCGGGTGATGGGGCATGATCGAGTCCTGTACGGGTCCGACTTCCCGGTCTCACATCTGCGTGGGCGCTGCGTGGGGCTCGGTGACAGCTTCCTGTGGATCTCGTCCAGCAACACCGATCTCAATGTCCCGTACGGCGATCTGAAACTCGCGCTGGTGGGGCATGAATCTCTCCGAACGGTAAAGGTGGCTGCATTGTCTACTGGTCTGAACGACTCGCAGGTGGAAGACATCTTCTTCCGCAACGGAGAAAAGCTGTTCGGGCTGGGCCGTTGATCACAGATCGTCGTACCCGATTGAATCTCCCTCTTACGCTCCTGGTGAATCATGCTCTGTCTCTCACGTCTGATGTCCCTGACCGCAGGAATCATTCTGATGCTCTCTGCCAGTTCTTCATTCTCGGCGACGCCGACTGTTCTCGTGTCCTCATTCGCTCCCGGTGACCAGGGAGGGATTCAGGCCTATCAGTTGAACACCGAAACCGGGGCCATCACTCCGATTCATCGCACGTCTGGGATCTCGAATCCGTTCTTCATCGCGGTCTCGCCCGACCAGAAGTCCCTGTACTCGATCGACGCCAAGAACTTTGGCGGGACCGAGCCGGAACAGGTCGCGGCCTTCCAGCTCGACAGTAGTAATGGCAAGCTGACACTGCTCAATCGCCAGTCCACAAAGGGAACAGCTTCCTGCTACCTGGAAGTCGACCAGACTGGGAAGAGCGTCCTGGTTGCGAACTATTCCAGCGGGAATGTGGCGTCGTACGCCGTGCAACACGATGGCTCTCTCTCCGCTCCGGTCTCGTTCTTTCAGCACATGGGGGCCAGCTGCAACCTCGCCCGGCAGAAGGAGGCTCATGCTCACTGCTTTGTGATCAGCCCCAACAACAAATTTGCGTACGCGGCGGACCTGGGGATCGATCAGATCGTGTGCTACTCCATCGATCCCGCGACGGCCACGCTGACGCCGAACACCCAGCCGTTCGTGCGTACTCCGGCCGGGGCGGGTCCACGGCATCTGACCTTCCACCCCAACGGGAAGTGTCTCTACGTCATCAATGAGCTGGCCAACTCGATCACTCGTTACGACTACGCGGCCGACACCGGAATGTTGATCGAACGTCAGACGATCTCGACCATCCCCGAGGGCTTCACCGGGATCACCCACACGGCTGACCTGAAAATCACTCCCGACGGTAAATTTCTGTTCGGAACCAACCGGGGTCACGACAGCATCGCGGCATACCAGATTGCCGATGATGGGCAGCTGAGCCTGATTGAAATTATCCCGAGCCTGGGCAAAGGACCGCAGAATCTGGCGATCACCGCCGATGGGAACCTGCTGCTGTGTGCCAACATGCCGGGCAACAATCTGGCAATTTTCCACATCGGAGCCGATGGCAAGCTGAAATCAGCGGGACGCCCAACCGTGATCACCGGGCCATCTTGTATCCGCATCCTGAAGTGAGTTCGATCGAGTCGCATCTCACTGGCCCGGAAAACAAAGCCCTCCGTGAGGCTGTCCTCGCGGAGGGCTTTTGTTTAGGAACGGATTGACTTCGTTAACGACCTACTTCACCAGACGATTGGGCTTCGACCACTTGACTCGCCCGAGCCAGGTCGTCCCATCCGCCCCCTTGGGATCGGGTTTATCGCTGACAATGTACTCAGAATCGGTGACCCAGGATTCGTCCGGGGTGATGGCTGCGGCACCAAAGTTCCCGAGCATCACTCCCCGCTCGGGCAGCAACGCAGATTCCGAACGGCGGATCACCTGGAGGGTGACAGGATCGACTTGGGCCACGAAGATCGGAGCACGGTTCCGAGTAATATGATCATTGTTCGCACCGCGACGGGTGTAGCACAGGAAGAGGCCATCGCTGTGCGTCAGCCAGTGAGCCTGAGTGTTGTAGCTGCCCAGATCCTCTCCGTTGTCGAATGTCCACTTCTGCGGCGTGGAGAAGTGCAACCCGTCATCGCTGGTCGACACGTAGGCAGCATCATCGCTCCTCAAGGTCAGGAAGTACTTCTGGCCATACTTTGTCAGTGATGGCTCATACAGCCCCCTTCCACCGGGAATCGTCAGATCGTCTCCGCTCACCAGATATTTCAACTCCTCGCCATCGAAAGAACAGTGCAACACCGTCGCGATATAAGTTCCACCCTCTGGCCCTCGAACGTAGGCGGGAATCAGTAACGTGCCGTCGTCTTTCTCCAGCCACTGCACACATCCGGGAGCAAC
>QWOR01000216.1 GCA_003669575.1 Planctomycetota bacterium
CTGCGGCCGACGGACTGGTGATTGCCACCCCCGAATATAACAACTCGATTCCCGGTGTTCTGAAGAATGCGATTGATTGGCTGACTCGCCCCGGGACCGATATCCCCCGGGTGTTTGGTGGCAAGCCAGTCGCTCTGGTTGGCGCGACTCCGGGAGGCTTTGGGACGATCCTGAGTCAGAATGAGTGGCTGCCGATTCTGAGGTATCTGGGAACGAAACCCTGGTTCTCCGGGCGGTTACTGGTATCCCGGGCTCATACCCTGTTTGATGAATCCGGAGAATTGACCGATGAGAAGACTCGGCAGCAGATCCAGGAGTTCATGGCGGGGTTTTTGACCTTCGTCAAATCGGGTCGATAAGGCGAATCCAGCTTGGGCTGGTAACGCAGTGGGTGACGTGGCTGTGCGTGCGAAAGTACGCCATCTGATTCGAGGGTCTTGATGTTGCGTAGATAGAGACGCAAATCACATCGTTTCCAGATCGTGACCCATTCGGAAAACGAATCTGGGGTGTTCACAGCCATTCCGAAGATATGGGACGGGGAACACTGATCTTCGCTGATTTGCACTCATTCAGATCTTCCAACTCGTCACATCTCGGCGATGCCTGGCCGTGTAAGCTGATGTGTCTTGCAGCAAGTTCGTAAGATTTCTTAAGTACCAGGTCGGACAGAAAACTCTCGCCTGTCCCGAGTGAAGAAGAATGATGAATACACTCCTGGCCATTTCTAATCAGTGGAGATGAGTGAAGATCAGTGTTCCTGATGTTCCCTCTTCGACTGACAATATCTTTGTTGATTCGAAGCCCTTGCCCCGGTTCATTCAGGCTGGGGGAATCCGCGAAATATCAAAATGCGAGAGCGGAGTTGGACTCAGTTTCCTGTTGTGAATGTGCGTGTCTGCGCTGAATGGAAAGCGAGTACACCGGGGTGGCGGTTCACAACCTGACTAACACCTTCATCTTTACAAAGTCTTGATATATCGGGCCATTCTTTTAGCCCCCTTTTGATGCGGGATCTGATTCAATTCACTCGATGACCACTATCGAGGAGGAATCAGACATGGACATCACGTGGATTATCGCCGGGAGTGTCTTCTTCGGCATCTCCGCCGGCGTGGTTCGATTCTTTGACAGCCTGAAGCCGGGGGGGTGACCGTGGACTGGACAACGATTCTTGCGCTACTCGTGACGCTTTCACTGGTGGGCTACCTGACGCTCGCATTGCTGTTTCCAGAGAGGTTCTCATGACGAATAACGGACTACTTCAGATCGGTCTGTTTCTTGGGGGGCTGCTGGCCTGCGCCAAACCGCTGGGCTGGTACATGGCCCGAGTCTACGAGGGCCAGACGCCACGTTTTGCGGGCTGGCTGACTCCCGTCGAGAAGCTGTTGTATCGACTCTGCGGAGTGGACTCTGCTCAGGAGATGACCTGGCGACAGTACAGCTACGGCATTCTCTGCTTCAGTGTCGTGAGCTTTCTGGCAGTCTACGGCATTCAGCGGGGGCAGGGGTTACTGCCCCTGAACCCCCAAGGCCTGTCAGCTGTCTCGCCCGACTCATCGTTCAATACCGCAGTGAGTTTCGTGACAAACACGAACTGGCAGGGCTACGGCGGTGAAACCACGATGAGCTATCTCACGCAGATGGTCGCCCTGACCGTGCAGAACTTCGTGTCCGCAGCGGTCGGGATGGCCGTGCTCGTGGTCATGATACGTGGATTCACCCGGGCCAATGCGGGCCTGATTGGGAATTTCTGGGTCGATCTGGTTCGAGGCGTGGTGTACATCCTCTTGCCTTTGTCGCTGGCGCTGGCCGTGGTGCTGGTTTCTCAAGGGGTGGTGCAGACGTTCGGTTCCTATCGAGAAGTCCCTCTGCTTGAGCTGACCGTGGATGCCTCAGGCCAGCCTGTGACAACACAGAAAATCGCAGTCGGCCCCGCTGCTTCTCAAGTGGCGATCAAGCAGCTCGGGACCAATGGAGGCGGGTTCTTCAATGTGAACTCGGCTCATCCGCTGGAGAACCCGACGCCGCTTTCCAACTGGCTCGAGCTGATTTCGATTCTGCTCATTCCCGTGTCTTTGTGCTTCACCTTTGGGGAGATGGTCGGTGATCGTCGGCAGGGATGGGCAATCATGGCGGCGATGGGGGTGATCTTTGTCCCACTGTTGCTGATCGTGGTTGTTACCGAACAGCAAGGACTGCCAGGTCTGTCCGCACTGCACATTGATCACGTCGCTGGAGACCGCCAGTCCGGCGGGAACATGGAGGGCAAGGAAACCCGGTTCGGTATTGTGAACTCTGCCATGTGGGCGGTGACAACGACGGCGGCATCGAACGGATCTGTCAATTCGATGCACGACTCTTTCACCCCCCTCGGCGGGCTGGTCCCCATGTGGCTCATGCAACTGGGAGAAGTCGTCTTTGGGGGAGTGGGGTCGGGGCTGTACGGGATGCTGGTCTTTGCTCTCGTCGCGGTCTTCATCGCCGGTCTGATGGTCGGGCGCACTCCGGAGTACCTGGGTAAGAAGATCGGGGCCTTCGAGATGAAGATGGCAGCTCTGGCGATTCTGTTGCCCTGTGCCACTGTCCTCGTAGGGACAGCTGTGGCAGTGCTGACCACGGCGGGCCGGGCGACGATCTTCAACTCCGGACCTCACGGATTCAGTGAGGTGCTCTACGCCTTCTCGTCAGCCGGGAACAACAACGGCAGCGCGTTCGCTGGCTTAGGGGCAAACAACCCGTTCTACAACGGCATGTTGGGTCTGGCGATGCTGGTTGGCCGCTTCTGGGTGATGTTGCCGGTTCTGGCCATCGCTGGATCGCTGGCCGCCAAGAAGAAGATCCCCGTCGGAGCGGGAACGTTGCCGACTCATACTCCGTTGTTCGTCGGTCTGCTCGTCGCAGTGGTGATTGTCGTGGGGGCACTGAGTTTCTTCCCGGCCCTCGCACTGGGACCGATTGTTGAACACCTGCAAATGACAACGAATTGAGGTCAATCATGACTCGGATAACTCCGCAACTGTTTGAACGCCGTATCTTCGCGGAAGCTTTGCGCAGTTCCGTGCTGAAGCTGGACCCTCGCGTACAGCTGCGAAATCCCGTCATGTTCACCGTCTACGTGGGCAGCCTGCTGACCACGGTTCTCTGGGCACAAGCGGTGCTGACGTCCTCCGATGAGTCGTCGGGATTCATTCTGGCGGTCTCCGTGTGGCTGTGGTTTACCGTCCTGTTCGCGAACTTTGCGGAAGCCATCGCCGAAGGACACGGCAAAGCTCAGGCGGCCTCGCTCAAGAAAAGTCGCACCTCCGTGATTGCCAGAAAGCTCGTCGATGCCGAGCGGCAGGAGACCGTCGATGTGGCGGCCCCGGACCTGAAGATCGGCGATCTGGTGATCGTCAAAGCGGGGGAGACCATCCCGACGGACGGCGAGGTCGTCGAGGGCGTCGCATCTGTCGACGAGAGCGCCATCACCGGCGAAAGCGCGCCCGTGGTTCGTGAAAGTGGCGGCGACCGCAGCTCTGTCACCGGGGGGACTCGGGTGATCTCGGACTGGCTGATCATCCAGGTCAAAACGCTTCCCGGGCAGAGTTTTCTGGACCGGATGATCGCTATGGTCGAAGGTGCCAAACGCCAGAAAACCCCCAATGAGATCGCTCTGGCCATCCTGCTGGCGGCATTGACGCTGACATTCCTGCTGGTGGTGGCGACATTACTACCGTATTCCATCTACAGCGTGTTCGCATCCGGGGTGGGGAAGCCAATCAGTTTGACGGTGCTGGTGGCTTTGTTTGTCTGCCTGGCTCCCACCACGATTGGAGCACTGCTGTCGGCGATTGGGATTGCCGGTATGAATCGTCTCAGCCAGGCCAATGTGATCGCGATGTCGGGCCGAGCCGTCGAAGCTGCGGGTGATGTCGATGTCCTGATGTTGGATAAGACCGGGACGATTACGCTGGGAAATCGGCAGGCCACGCGATTCATCCCAGCCTCACACATCGAGGAGCAGGAACTCGCGGAGGCTGCGCATCTGGCCTCAATGGCCGATGAAACAGCCGAGGGCCGCAGCATCGCCGTGCTGGCCAAGAAGCAGTTCGGACTGCGCGGGCGCGATCTGGCGAGCATCAAGCCTCACTTCGTTCCGTTCTCGGCCCGGACTCGCATGAGCGGCATCACTCTCGATGGCCACGAAATCAGGAAGGGGGCTGCCGAAGCGGTGGAGACCCACGTGCGCTCCCTCGGAGGACAGATGCCCGAGGACGTGCGATCGGCAGTACAGTCGATCGCCAAGTCGGGCGGGACGCCACTCGTTGTCTGCCGCGATTCGCAGGTGCTTGGCGTGATTGAGCTCAAGGATATCGTCAAAGGCGGAATCAAGGAGCGTTTTGCCGAACTGCGGCAGATGGGGATCAAGACCGTCATGATTACGGGGGACAACCCATTGACAGCCGCTGCCATTGCAGCGGAGGCCGGGGTGGATGACTTTCTGGCGGAAGCCACGCCTGAAGCCAAGCTGTCGCTGATCCGGGATTACCAGAAGGGGGGCCGGCTGGTCGCGATGACTGGCGACGGGACGAATGATGCCCCCGCACTGGCCCAGGCGGATGTCGCCGTGGCCATGAACAGCGGGACGCAGGCCGCCAAAGAGGCGGGTAACATGGTCGACCTCGATTCCAATCCGACCAAACTGATCGAGATCGTCAACATCGGCAAGCAGTTGCTGATGACGCGCGGGGCGCTGACCACTTTCAGTATTGCGAATGACATTGCGAAGTACTTCGCCATCCTGCCAGCTGCGTTTGCATCGACGTACCCCTCATTGAGGGCACTCGATCTGATGCGGCTGACTTCGCCCTCCAGTGCGATCCTGTCGGCGGTCATCTTCAACGCCCTCATCATCATCGCTCTGGTGCCACTGGCCTTAAAAGGGGTCGCATATCGACCCGTGGGAGCCGCACAGCTGCTCCGAAACAACATGCTCGTTTATGGCCTGGGGGGACTGGTCGTGCCGTTCATCGGCATCAAGGCGATCGATCTGTTTCTCACAGTTTGCCATCTGGTTTAAGGAGTGACTCACATGTTCACACAACTTCGCACCTCATGTCTGATGCTGTTAACTCTGACGATCCTGACCGGGGCCATCTATCCTCTGGCTGTCACCGGAGTAGCCCAGGTCATCTTCCCGACACAGGCGAATGGAAGCCTGCTGAAATTCGATGGGCGAGATGCTGGCTCGGAACTGATCGGTCAGTCATTCACCAAACCGAAATACTTCTGGGGGCGTCTGTCGGCGACGGGACCTCGCCCCTACAACGCAGAAGCATCGAGTGGGTCGAACTTTGGACTATTGCATCCCGATCTCAAGGCCGCAGCCGAGAAACGGATCTCCGCGTTGACAGCGGACGGGACACCAGCCATCTCGATCCCTGTCGACTTGGTGACGTCATCGGGCAGCGGCCTC
>QWOR01000090.1 GCA_003669575.1 Planctomycetota bacterium
AGCAAGACTCTGGCCCGCTTTCGCCAGAACCAACTCGTCAGAATGTGTTGCCTGGGGCACTATATCCCCGCCTTCGTTAAGCAGGCTGCTCATTTTGGCTTCGACTGTATTTGGCTCGATATGGAGCATCGCAACTTCTCCGATCGTGATGTTCAGGCTCTGCTGGCCTTCTCGCATCTGCATGACATCGACATCATGGTGCGGCCCGCGACGCTGCAGAAGACGGAGTTGTACCGCTATCTGGAGGACGGTGCCGCGGGTCTGATGATCCCGCACGTCAACACGGCGGAGAAGGCGAAGATGCTGGTCGACGCGACCAAGTTTCCGCCTCTCGGTGATCGCGGCCTCGATGGTGCGGGCCTCGATGCCGACTTCTACATTTCCGACGCCGATGAGTTCGTCAAAGAGGCCAACAATCAAACCTTCCTTGTCGTACAGATCGAAACGCTGGAAGCACTCCGGAACGTGGAAGAGATCGCAGCTGTACCGGGAGTCGATGGTCTGTTCCTTGGACCGGGCGATCTCGGGCTGCGAATGAAACTTGACCCGAGCGAAGGGACGCTGGAGTCGGCCTATGAGCGCGTGGCGGCGGCCTGCAAGAAGCATGGCAAGGCGTGGGGCTGTCCGGCAGGAACTCCAGAGATGCTGATCAAGCGTCGCCAGCAGGGCGGCCAGTTGCTCAACCACGGTGGCGAGTTCGGGGCCATCCTCAAAATGCTCGGCGAATGGGCTGGAAACTTGAAGAAGACGGAGCAGGAAATCCCGTGATCGACCTCTCTGGTAAAGTGGCATTGGTGACCGGCGCGGGCCGGGGCATCGGTCAGGGATGTGCTGTTCAGTTGGCCCGTTGTGGGGCTGATGTGATCATCAATGACCGTCCCGGCAGTCCCGATCTGGCAGCGACCGCTGAAGAGATTCGGGCACTCGGCCGGAAATGCACCGCACTGGAATCGGATGTCTTCTCGCGGGAGGGCTGTGAGCATCTGGTCAAGTTGGCGCTGCAGGCCTCGCCGCGCATCGACATCCTCGTCAGCAATCCTGCCTTCAGCCGGCGCAGCGCGTTCCTTGAATACCCGCCGGAGATCTTCGAGAAGACGATCCAGGGCACGCTCAATAGTGGCTTCCATATGAGCCAATTGGTCGCACGTCATATGGTGGCACGCGGTGGGGGGGGGAAGATTGTCTTCATCTCCAGTGTCCAGGCGGAGATGCCCATCAGCCTGTGCTCTGCATATGGAGCGGCGAAGGCCGGGCTGAATCACCTGACTCGATCGATTGCCGTTGAACTGGCTCCGCACCGTATCAACGTCAACTGCATCGAGCCCGGCTGGATTGATACCCCCGGTGAACATGTGGCCTTCACCGACGAGACGATTGCCGCCGAAGGCAAACGTCTCCCGTGGGGGCGTCTGGGTTTACCACAGGACATTGGCAACGCCGCAGCCTATCTCGTGTCGGAGGCTGCGGACTACGTGACCGGTGTGGTGTTACCGGTCGATGGCTGTTTCCGGTTCAAGGATTGCGGGGCCGAGAAGATCATCCCGCTCACGGAGCCCAAGCGATGAGTGTCGAACTCCGGCAATTCTCCTTTCTGGGGAAGGGCGACGGGCCACACCTGCTGATCACCGGAGGAGTTCACGGTGATGAGTTTGAACCCATCGCCGCGATCCATCGATTGCGATTGTTACTGGAGCAGAAGTCTCCCGAGGTTGCGTCGCTACGCGGCCGGGTCACTCTGGTTCCCATCGTGAACGAGTCTGCATTCCTGCGAGGCCACCGATGTGGCGACGATGGCAAGGACCTGGCTCGTACCTGTCCCGGTCGCCCTGATGGCAGCATCACCGAACAGACCGCTTACGCCCTGTCCCAGCTGATCCACACCGCAGACTACTACATCGATCTGCACACCGGCGGGACAGAACTCTCAGTCTATCCGCTCTGTGGCTACGTCATGCACGCCAATCCTGGGGTGCTGGAGGTCCAGCGCCGCATGGCCCGGGCGTTTAACCTCCCCGTTGTCTGGGGAACAGCTGCGAATTTGCCGGGACGATCGTTGTCGGTGGCTCGCGATGCGAACGTGCCTGCCGTTTACTGTGAGTATCTGGGAGCTGCCACCTGTGTTCCTGCGGGTGTCGACGCATATGTGGAAGGTTGTCTGAATGTGATGGCGGAGCTCAATCTGCTCGACCGTGTTCGTCCAGCGAATCTGGTTAAGCATGTCGTCGAAAACCCCGAACCGAATTCCGGCCATATGCAGATATGTAACCCGGCCCCAGTGGCGGGGTACTGGGAGACCCACGTGCAGCTTGGAGATGAGATTCAAGCCGGGCAGGTACTCGGGATGGTCCATCCGCTCGACGGTGGTGAATCTCGATCGATCACTGCGACGGAAACTGGAATCCTGGTCGTGTTGCGAACATTCCCTCGCGTCCTGGCCGGAGATTCGGTCGGAGTCGTGATGGAGTTTCGATAAAGCTGCTTCTACCGAGGAATGACAACTGATGGACGCATCCGCAGCTTCTGAACGTTGGGTCCACCTGTCCGGACAGCTGGTCCGCGAGTCGCAGGCGAAGATCTCGATTTTTGATAGCGCGGTCATGCTCGGCGACAGCCTCACCGAGTCGACACGGACCTTTAAGCACGTTCCCTTTCGTCTCGATGACCACATCAAGCGACTCTACAAGTCGCTCAAGGTCGCCCGCGTCAATCCCGGCCTTACCCCGGACGAGATGACTCGCGTGACACTCGAACTCTTTGAAGCCAATCGCAGCTTCATGGGGCCCGACGACGATTGCTGGATCGTGCATAACATTTCGCGAGGTGTGTCGAAGCCCGGTCCGAGTACGTCGCAGTCGAACCCCGCCACAATCATGATTTTTACCAGCCCGATGGATCTGCGTGGCTGGGCCCGCTACTACACCGAAGGATGTCATGCAGTCACATCGATGAGCCGGGCCATCCCCGCGCAATCGCTTGATGCCCGGATCAAGAATCGCAGCCGTCTGTTTTACACGCTGGCTGATGCGGAATCTCGTCTCGTCGATCCCGATGCCCAGTGCGTCATTCTCGACATCGACGGATATGTGTCGGAGAACAAGGGGGGGAATCTGTTCGCCGTCTCCGAAGGCACCGTCTTGACGCCCACTGAGGAGAATTGTCTCGCCGGGATCAGTCGCCAGACGGTGCTGGAACTAGCCCGAGAACTCGGCCTGCCAGTGCGGGAAACGCGACTTCAAGCCTATGATATGTACACCGCTGACGAGGTCTTCTTCACCAGCACTCCCTACTGCATCATGCCCGCAACCAGGTTCAACGGACTTCCGGTCGCCGATGGCAAAGTCGGTCCGATCACCCAGCGCCTGCTCGCTGCCTGGAGTAACCGCGTCGGCATGGACATCGCTGCTCAGGCTCAAAAGCAGATGGGCCGCTGATTCCTCGCTTGCTTCCAGATCCAGCGCTGCGTGCAGCTGGCTGCCCCTCGAAAACCGACCACTGACAACTCAACACACCCATGACTGAACCAACCATCCAGGCTCTGTTTGACCTCTCTGGCCGCGTTGCTCTTATCACCGGCGGATCGGGCTATCTGGGACAGGCCTTCTCGAACGCTCTTGCTGAAGCAGGCGCCACTGTCGTCATTGGCAGTCGTGATCGCACCCGGGCGCAGGCTGTGGCTGATGCACTCCCGTCGCCTGGTGGTGCGAAGCACAAGGGGGTGGAACTCAACCAGCTGGAGGAGTCGTCGATTCAGGCTGGCTTCAAAGAAGCCGTTGATCAAGCGGGGAAGGTCGATATCCTCATTAACAACGGTCAGCAGGGGCACCCGCTCGACCTCACGAATGTCACCGCTGAGGCTTTCAACAAAGACCTGCAGAACGCCACCGGGTATTTTCTGCTTGCCCGTCACTTGCGCGACCATGTGGTCCAGCGCGGGGTTGCCGGTTCCATTGTTATGATCGGTTCCATGTATGGTGTCGTTGGTTCATACCCCGACGCCTACGACGGAGTCTGTGCGGCCAGCCCCGTGCAGTACCACACCCTTAAGGGAGGGATCGTTCACATGACGCGGCATTTGGCGGTCTACTGGGCGAAGGACCAGGTGCGGGTTAACTGCCTGAGCCCGGGGCCGTTTCCCAACGAGAATGCACCGGCGGAGATGGTCAAACGTCTGATCCACAAGAGTCCTTCGGGACGCATGGGCGTGCCCCACGAAGTCAAAGGGCCGTTGTTGCTGCTGGTCAGCGATGCGGGCAGTTACATCACGGGGCAGAATCTGTTGGTCGATGGTGGCTGGACCGCCTGGTAGCTGGCGAGTTCAGAGTCTCATGTTTCACTCACTCTTGAGGATGATGCGATGAATACCGTTGTTCGAGGTCTCGTCGCGATGGCAGCCATTGTTTTCGGGCTGGGCCGATTTTCCTCTGCAGGAGAGGATGCCAGTCGCATCTTGCTGGATGACGCCACGCGTGCCAGGTGTCTGGCCGTCTTGAGAGAAGGATTGCAGGGTTCGGAGTTCTGGCCAGCGATGCACGCCGCGGAAGGTCTCGCTATTGGCGGTCAGGGGGCAGAAGTCGTTTCATATCTGACCCCCAAACTCGAGACAGAGACGGACGACCAGCATCGGTGTGGTCTCGTACGCGAGATTGCCCGGGCCGGCGATCGCCGATTCGTTCCCGTGATGCTCGGCATTCTGGAGGGTCCGAATCCCTATGGTCATGTGCATGCGGCCGAGAGTCTGTTCAAGATCTATGAGATTGGCGATGGGAAGGCTCTGCGGCGAGGAGCCGAGCAATCCGAGAACACCAAGCTCAAGCTGATGTCGGCAGCGGCGCTGTTTCGCCAAGGAGACACCGCAGCTCTTCAAACTCTGCGAGATCTCTTGAATCACGATGATCCGAAGGAAGCTGCGATTGTCGCGTGGGCACTGGGACAGGTCGGTGATGCGAGCGACATTCCCCGGCTGAAGTCCCAGCTGCCTCGCTGTCCAGATGCGGTGACTCGGTCAAACTTTGAACACGCACTGGCGTTGCTGGGTGACCAGGACGGGGTTCAGGCCCTGCTGGAGAACCTCTTCAGTCCGGAAGACTCGATTCGGACATACGCCGCGAACTTCGCGGGTGATGCTCGTCTTGTAAGCAGTGCGAACCGTCTCAAAACACTTCTCGATGACAAGGTCGCCGATGTCCGCATTCGTGCTGCCCAGTCTCTGCTCACGTTGGCCGGACCTGTCGTTCTCCCATACCGTGGCAACGTAGAGGTCCTCCATCAGGAACTCAATCCCGGCTACTGCTGGTTCCATCCCCGCGCAGCTGCGATGCCCGGGTATGGGAAGGATGGCGGTCCCGCGGTAATTGTCACCATCCAGAAGCACCTCCATGCCGATGATCACTATTCGGGGCTCTGCTATCTGCGGACCGATGATCTGGGGAAGACATGGACCGGCCCGGCC
>QWOR01000003.1 GCA_003669575.1 Planctomycetota bacterium
AAGTGGACATCGGCAGCTCGCTGAATCAGATTGGTCGACATCCCCTGCGCGACAGAAGCCAGCGTACCCATCGAGCAGGGGCAGATCACCATGCCAGATGTGGGGAATGACCCGCTGGCGATTCCGGCGTCGTAGTCCTGGTACCCGTGAGTGATCAGTTGCCCGCGAGAGAGGTCACCTTCGACGGTGGTACGCGATTTCCACCAGGGGATCTCGGCGGTCAGGAGGCGTTGAGCGGTGATGCCACCGGCGAGCGAAAGTTTGAGTTCGGTCTCGAAGACGCGATGCGCCGCCGGGCTGACCACCAGATGGACAGTCGCTCCCTGGTACAGCAAAACCTCGACCAGGCGCACTCCGTAAGCCGATCCACTGGCTCCGGTGAACGCGACGACAACATGATCAGAAGCGGAGCGGGACACAGAGGGCCTCGATAACGATGCGGTACGGGGGACACTTCGGGAGTGTAGACACGTTATCCGATCCGCCCGCGAGTTTCTTTTCCGTGGTACTGGTGGAGGGGCATCAGCGAGAGGCCAGGCGTTTTAACCATTGACGGAGAGTGGATTTGTCGAGGACCTGGACCTCGTCAATGCTGGCTCGCAGGCACTTGAAATGCCGGACCGAAGACCACGATGGGTAATGGGTGGGCGGTCCGAGGATGATCACGCGGTAACCATCGACGATGGAGATGTCACTGGGAGACCCCTCTCCCCAGATCCAATGGCGGGCGGCCTCTTCGCCTGCTGTGAGCCTTCCCTCTGGAGTGATCGCTGTGGACTGGTAGAGATTCCAGGTGCCGGTGATGGTCTCCCGGGTAAATTGAGGGCCAATTCCAGAAGCGATTTCAAAAGCACTCTGGCTGATACGGCGGCGTTCGAGCCATCCGCGCGGGAAGACCTCCAGCAGAAGTGTGTTGAGCTGGAAGTTGTCGCTCACTCCAGATACCCGGGCGGTGATGCCGGTCTCTTTCACCGGGTCGATGACGAGCAGCGGTTCCTGGTCGAGGACGTTCAACAGCTTCTGCAACCAGTAGGCTCCTTCGTGGCGATTGGAGAGAGGTTCAAGGACTGGCAGGACGACTTTCGCACGTTCCCTGGAAGGGACATTGAGGCTGTAGAGAGCAACGCAGGCTGGCCAGAGGGCCCCGAGATAGTTCCAAGCGTCGCGAGCCAGAGGGTGAGCGGCGGAGAGTTCCTCGAAGGCCTGGACACCGACCTTTTCGACCTCCTGGTAGTGGGCTTCCTCTTCCTCTGCACTGGCGAACGAGGTTCGAGGAGGGATAGCGAGTTGCTCGCGCTTCTGGCTTTCGCGGGCGAGGTAAGAGGCTTGCGGAAGGATCTCTTCAAGCAGACGCTGGAGGATCTCTCCCATGCGACCTGGCCAGGCACCCTGTTCCAGTACGGCACCGCAAACCCCCGAGAGGAAACAGGCGGGGCCGGTGGGGCGTTCGTCGACGATGGATAGCAGAGTGTCGAACTGGCTCTGGCGTTCCTCTTGTGTCAGCTGGGAGCAGGCGTTGAGGAAAGTCTGGATCGCCTGCTGAGCGGTGGTTTGGTCGACTCGTTCCGCTTCGAGAGTTTGCATGAGAGTGGCTGCGGGGCCGGTGGGAGGAACGAGCGGCATGACAGGAGGGTCTTAAGAGGAGAGGAATGACCGGGTGTCGGGGGCTGAGCTATTCACTGAGGCGAGTGTGGTGTCACAGTATCGATGCGGAGCGTTCATGTATTATGGCGTCGGATTGCGACTCGCCCTCGCTGACGCTTCGGGTTGATATGGCAGGTGAATCACTGGGGGCTGGTGATTGCTTCGAGGACTGACTGAAGCAGGATGCCGCTGCCGATGGGAAGGGCTGCTTCGTCGATGTCAAAGTCGGTGGCATGTAGCGGGGGGCTGGGGGAGTGGCCGGGGAGGGCGGAACCGAGGCGGAGCATGGCTCCCAGACAGTGGGCCATGTAGCCGCCGAAGTCCTCGGCTCCCATGCTGGGGAGGTCGACGATGTCGCATCCGGTGTCGCCGATCACACGGCGGGCGGCCTCGTGCATGCATTTCATGGCGGCGTGATCGTTGATGACAGCGTCGTCCTGGGCCGGGATGGTGAGAGAGATCCTTGTCCCACTGGCTGAGGCGATTCCCGCCAAGATCTCCCGCAGGCGGCGATTCATCGTCTGGCGCGTTTCGGCGTCGGTGGTCCGTAGTGTTCCAAGGATTTCAACGCGATCCGGGATCACGTTGCAGGCATGCCCTCCCGACAGTTTGCCGATGCTAAAGACGGCGGGGTAGCGGCAGTCGGCCGAGCGGGGTAGCCAGTTGTAGAGAGCTGTGACGAGTTGGGCTGAGGTCGCGATCACATCGTTGGTCTGGTTGGGGCGGGCAGAATGGCCACCCAGGCCTTCGATGGAGATGTGTACCTCGTCGCAGTTGGCGGTGAGGGCTCCGTAGCGGATGCCGACTTTCCCTGCGGGACGGTCGGGATCGACATGCAGTGCGAAGATCATGCGGGTGTCTTCGACGGCACCCTGAGCGACCATCGCCCGGGCTCCGAACGAATTCTCTTCAGCGGGTTGAAAGATCGCTCGCAGTCGACAGCCCAGACCGAGTTGTCGCAGCTGGTCGGAGGTCGCCTGAGCGGCGAGCAGGGCACCGAGAGTCATCGTGGCGTGGGCGTCATGGCCGCAGGAATGGCAACGTCCGGTGACTTGGGATTTGTAGTCGCAGGTCTTGGCATCGAGGATCGGCAGGGCGTCGATGTCCGCCCGCAGTGCGATGCGTGGGCTGGTCGGTGTGCAGTCGCCCCAGTTGAAGTCGGCGATGACACCGAGACCGTCCTGGGCCAGGTGAGCTGGGATTCCAGCGGCAGTGAGCTGGGACTGGATGTACCGGGAGGTTTCGATTTCCTGGCAGCTGAGTTCCGGGTGCTGGTGCAGGTGGCGACGGGTGGCCACGAGGCGGGGAGTGAGTTTCGTGACCTCGGTGTTGATGGCTGAGTGCAGGCGAGCGAGCGAGTGAAAGGGGGTTTGCGAGGTCATTGAGCGATCCTTCACTCTGTTGAGGGAGACCGGTGAGTGGAGAGCGGCAGGCATCAACCTGCCGAGAGGTGATTAGTCTCCGGATGTTCGGTCTCTGTGCGTTCTGAGAGAGAGGCGAGTTGAGCGGTTCGGACACAGAGACACTCGGGCTCCTCGGCAGGCTGACGCGTGCCGCTCTCGTTCGGGGGATGTGATACTACACAGAGGGAGGCTGATCGACGATGCGGATGGCTCCGTTGCAGAACTTGCAGGAGACATTCATCGAGATGTAGCGTTCAGAGGCTCGCAACTCCTGCTTACAGTGGGGGCAGGGGGCGTAGACACCCAATCGCGTGACTTCCGGGGTGCCGATCTGCAGACGAAACGCGTGGCTGCAGTGGCGGCAGGAGACCTTTTTGCCGCGGAACCTCAGGCTGATCCGTAGCTCGCGGGTACATTGCGGGCACTTGATAAAATCACCCTTGACCGGGGCATCCACAACAGCGAGGACCTCGCGCAGAGGCACGAAGTCGGGATACTCGATCTCTCGGGGTACCAGCTCCGAGTTGAGCAACGCGCGGCACGTGGCACAGCGGATCAAGCGGGCTGGCATCTGATCGCCGCACTCGGGACAAGGTCCCCCGGGCCATGCGGGCATGTTCGTACTCTCCTCGATCGCCCGTGATGGGATGAAACATCGTCGGGATCTTTGACCGAACTCAAACGAATTCCGGAATCAGCGCGGCCCGGAATGGCTTGTTGTTTGATCGCAACTCTACTTCGTCTGGGTCGTCTCAGTCTTCGCCTTCAAGCATGCCAGGGTGTGGAATCCTCGCAGGTAAAGACGGCCATTGGCCACAGCTGGGGTGGAAAACGAGTCGTCTCCCAGTGGGCTGAATCCATGGAAATTATAAGTGTCGCTGGCGTCAACAACGCCGACCTGACCATCTTCGGAGATACTGTAGATCTTGCCGCCGACAGCGATGGGCGAGCCCGTGAAGTTCTTGCCGACGCGCTCGACCCAGAGGTCTTCACCGGTTTCGGCATTGGCACAGACGATCATGCCGTCGTCGGTCCAGAGGAAGATTCGTCCGTTGACATAGATCGGTGTCGGCACGTAGGGGAGATACTTGGTCCGGGTAAAGACGACCTTGCCCGCCTTGTTGTCATCACCCCAGGGATCGGTGGCACACAGCAGGTTGCCGCGTCCGCCCTTGCCACTGGTGCCGATGATCAGTTTGCCAGCCAGGACTGGTGAACCGCAGGTCCGGTCGGGAACAGTTCCGGTCGACCAGAGCTGTTGACCAGTTTTTAGGTCGAGGGCAGTGTGTCCGGAGATGCCCGCCTGGCAGATGAGCACCGGCGGATGTCCTTCCGATTCGTAGATCAGGGGAGTGGAGTAGCTGGCTTCGCGGATCTCGCGGTCGACCTTCCAGATCTCTTTGCCGGTCTTGCGATCAACGGCGACGACCATGCTGGGGCCGCGCTGGTCACTGCACAGGAACACGGACTCGCCATACACGATTGGCGACATGCCCTGGCCATGCTGGGTGTCGATCGGGCCGAGGTCGTACTCCCAGACCTTCTCGCCGGAATGGGTGTAGGCCTGGAGCAGGTGATGGCTGTCGTCGCCGAAGGTGATGTAGACGCGTTCTTCGTCCACAGCGGGTGTGGCGGAAGCGTAGCTGTTCTTTTTGTGGAGGTGGTTTTTTCCGAGCGTGACGGTTTCGGCCCAGCGCTCCTTGCCTGTGTAGGCGTCGTAGCACCGCAGCGAGCGTGCTCCAGATTCTTCACCGGTGGCGAGGAACAGGGCATCCTTCCAGATCACCGGCGAGGAGTGGCCGGTGCCGGGGAGAGTGATCTTCCACTCGTAGTCCTCTTCGGTCCACTGGGTGGGCAGACCCTTGAGGTCGCTGAGCCCCGACCCATTTTCTCCGCGGAAGCGAGGCCAGGTGTCTTGGGCCAGCGCCGGGAGGCAAAAGGCCATTGCGCTGATCAGGAGCAGAGTTCGCAGCATTGTGAGAAATTCCCATGAGCGGAGTGTGTCAGAGTAGGATGACGCGCACGCCCGAGAGTTTCAATATGTCGGCGGAGATTACGTGTTCAAGAGTTGTCCGTGAGCGACAGGAGTCCGCCCGCCGTGAGGTGAGTGGTCTCGTTGTCTGGTGGAACTTACGTCTGGCTGGCGTCGATCCATTTGGGAGTGTTGACCGGGGCTGCGGACTGCATTTGGGAGAGCAGGGCATCGGGGCTGTTGGAGACCAGGAGCAGGTCGCGGTGGACGGGTTTCAGGAGCTGCTGGCTGGTGGCGTGGTCGAGGAACTGGAGGAGCAAGTCAAAGTAGCTGGCGACATTCAGCAGACCGATCGGTTTCGAGTGCATCCCGAGCTGAGCCCAGGTCCAGATCTCGAACAGTTCCTCAAAGGTGCCGAGCCCG
>QWOR01000290.1 GCA_003669575.1 Planctomycetota bacterium
AAATCACGCCGAGGAGCAGTCATCAGGCCTCTCCGAATATCACGATGAGTCACAATCGCCTGCGGTCAAACCGCCGCAGTCACATCAAAGAATGTCTATATCACATCCCCCTGTCAATCATCTCGCAACCACCTCCACGAGATTCAATGACTCCTCAAGCGGTTTGTCCGCGGGAGCTTTGTGATCCCTCTATAGGTACCGATCAATACCACATTTCTATGCCCTACTCACTTCTTCCCCATCAACGTCTTCGCGTTCCCCGACTGAATTGCCGAGGTCACTGCACCTCCCAACTCCGACTCACGAAATTTCAATAATGCAGATTCCAGATTGAAAAAGGGGAAGTGCGATCCAAACAGCAATCGCTCATGTGGAACGACTTTCACCAGCTGTTCGAGTGCCCCCACCTGCTCTGCATGTGAGATATCAAAGTACACTGGCCCCAGCGTCGTCAGATTCGCAGCCGCAGCTGAGGTCACTGTTCCCGATCCATTCAGGATGACTAACCGAGCCTGAGGATGCCGCCGGACCAGGGCCTCAAGCGGAGCCACATCGACAGTCGGGACTTTCATCAATGGGTGATGCGTACGCACATCTTCCATCTTCAAGGCGACTTGCACGACCAGCTGTCGCTCAGCCGCCAGATCCAACAATTGATCGCACACCGGATCGTCCAACCGATATCCGTGATAATTCGGATTCAAACGTATCGCGTGCATCCCATATTGCTCGCCGCACCGACGCACATCATCCTCCCAGTCGGGCAATAACGGATGAATCGTCCCGACCGGCTTCAGCAGGCCCCCACTCGACCGACACTCCGCTGTCAGACGAGCATTCACCCCCGCCACATCCTGATGCAGGAGACCATCAAAGCTACCTGCCCACGCCTCGGTAATACCACTCGCCAGCAACTTCTCTATCAACCGCGGCGTCTCATCATATGGCAACCGTCGAAACGGCCAACGAGAAAGATTCACATTCACATCGATCATGACAGCTTCACTCCCTTGGCCATCAGGATCGGCGTCAACAGACGCTTCAGATTCTGCCCGAGAATCTGCTTTCGCTCCGCTGCGGTCAACTCGGCCCCGTATACCTTGGCCAACTGAGAGGCGAAGCTGCGGCCTCCGATATCGCTTCCATAGAGGATGCGTTCGGCCCCCAGTTCCCGGACTGCCATCTCGACAAACCCGGCTGTCGGTTCCGACCCCCCAAGGTCGATTGTCACATTCGGCACTGCCCGGACCGCACGAATCCCACGAGTCCAGTCGCCCCCCGTATGCCCACAGATGATCCGCACATCGGGGTGACGTTGTGCCAAAGCCGCCACATCCATCGGCGTCGACTCACCCGGCTCATTCCCCGTCGATTTCAGCCAGGTGTGCTGATAGACCACCGCCTGCAGCTCGCCGCAGCGGCGCACGATCGGATCGAGGGCGGCCTCGCTGCAATGGCGGGCGGTCCACAACTTGATGCCCAGCATCGGGCCGTTCGCGATGCAGCGTTCAATCTCTTGCAACGAATCGTCGGGATGCTCGCCACTCACATAGGCAAATCCAAACAACCGGTCTGGAGCAATCGTTAATGCCTCCAGCACCTGATCGTTCTGTTTTCGCAGCTGATCAGGTGTCGGGTTCGACAGAAACGGCCACCCCATGAAGAAGATCAGCCGCTCTACCCCCATACGATCGGCATAGACCAGCAGCTGTTCGACTCGCTCCTTGACGGTATCGCCCGGGACGCCTGAAAGGTGACAGTGCAGATCCCAGATCACGTCGGACGAGTGTTCTGTCTGCACTTGCACAGTCTTTTCAGCAGAGCAGGCAACCACCCCTCCGGTCAGTACCAACGAAGTCTGGAGAAACACACGACGGTCCATGACGACCTCTCCAGAAAGCGATCAGACAAAGATGTCGGCGAGTGGCGTCCCGTTGTTCACTCGGAGTGAGAAACCTTCTGCCCCATACTGAGCATCTCGCGGGATCCCCAGAGCATGAAATATCGTCGCTGCAAAATCGGTTTGCGACACGGGCCGCCCCGAAGCGACATACCCCGCCACTTTGTCCGAGGCTCCGTACACCAGTCCTGGCTTCACACCGCCACCTGCCAACAACGTCGAGTAAACGTGCGGCCAATGCCCGCGTCCTCGCCCTTTGCCCTCAAACTTCGGAGTCCGGCCAAACTCGCTCACTGCCACGACCAGCGTCTCGTCCAGCAGTCCGCGATCCTGCAAATCATCCAGCAACGCCGACACCCCCTGATCCAGACGAGGCAGCGACCATCGCATCCCATAGGGTCCATTCCCATACATGTTGTCGTGACCGAAAAAGTGCTGGTCGTGCATGTCCCAGACTTGCAATATCTGAGGCTCGGTCTCTCCGGGAGCTAACCCCGGCCAGCCAGTCACCGTCACCAGTCGCACCCCTGCCTCGACCAACCGCCGGGACAACAGCAGATTCTGTCCCAGAGGATTGCGACCATACCTGTCCCTGACTTCGGGCGGTTCGTTCTCCAGCGAGAATGCTCGGCGGGCCTCTGGCCGACTGACCATTTCGGCCGCACGTTGCTGATACTTGTCATACTGATTCTGAGCCAATGAAACATCCGGACGAACGTCCAGCTGCTTCAATAATTCAATCCGCTGCTGCAATTGCTGCGGGGTTGCTCCCTGGGGCGGGTCAAAGTGCGACACTCGAAAATTCGGTGATGAGGGGTTATCGAGTTCATCTCCGATCCGCAGTGGAGCATACTGCTGCCCTATACTCCGCAATCCACTGCCGTACTTGGCCTCCTTGTTCGTGCCGGTCCTCATGTTCAGCAGCCAGACATAAGATGGCATCGCCACCTCAGTCGGCTTGAACCGGGCCACGAGCGACCCGATGTACGGTGAGTCATCTGCGAGCGTGCCATTCGGCTGCCCCGATAGCATCATATGCGTCGCCGCGACATGCACGGGATTGATGTGACTCATCGACCGGATCAGGCAAAACTTGTCTGACCGCTGGGCCAGTTCCGGCAACATCTCGCTGACCAGTACGCCCGGCGTGCGAGTCTGGATCGCCGCATACTGACCGCGTATCTCACGTGGAGCCAGCGGCTTGGGGTCAAAGGTCTCGTGCTGCCCCAACCCTCCGTTGAGTATCAGCAGGATCACCGACTTCGCTGAGCCCACGGCCCCGTGCTCTTCTGCCCCCAACAAACTCGACAGCGACAATCCCCCCCAGCCCAACGCCCCAGCACGAATTAATTGGCGACGAGAAAACGACATTGGCAGGCTCTCAGTTACGCGGGAAACAAGGGCCAGGACGTATGAGCACTTTTCAACTATCCCCGGAAATTGCGGCCCTGTCCAGCATGAAATCACGCTCAGTGAGCCGATACAGCCTTGGCCTGCTGACTGATCTCCTGGAAAACCGGCTCATACATAGGCTTCACCTGTCGAGCCCCTTCATCGGAGAGATGCCACGCATCCCGGTAAATCGCATATCCGACCAACTCTGCACGACACAGCCCCGTCTGATCCGACAGGAACCCGGTCGGATCCAGAACCGTCACGAGTGGCCCAGCCATCTTCGTCAACCACTCATCCGCTGCTTTGTTCTTCTGTCGATGCATTTCGACTGGAACACCAACCCGTGACACATCCTTGCCCCAGAACTTCGCCCGGATCAGGAGTCGCGGCACGTAGCTCGTATGAATCGGAACATCACGCACGATCACTACGCGAATCCCGGCTTGGGTCAGTTGAGCGACCGTCGCCTCCAGGCTGGGGCCGAATTGCGGATCATCGGCATACTTCGTCCATGAACCGGTCATGACGACCATCTGGACGTGACGTTCGAGAGCCTGCTTCATGACAGCGGCGTTAAACCTCGGGCTGTTCGGTCCGAGCCCCAGCCCCTTCGGACAAACATATCCCACGAGTGGTGGAGTATTGGAGTACATTGCCGCCAGTCCCTGTATGCCGTGTTCGCGGCACAGATCATCCAGAACCGGCATCATCGCCATCGCATGGCTGTCACCCCATGCCAGACAGGTCAATTTCCCCGCAGGATCTCCGAACTCACAAAGCTTCCCCTTCTCGATGTCGGGAGTCTTCATCGCCGTCACAGGAAACTGAGTCATACGATCCGATGGAAGGAACTTTTGGGCCTCTGCATCGAACCGTGAACGCACACCCTGCTCGCGGAAGACCCAGTATCCCGCGACCATCAACGCCACGGTCGTGACGATCGTCGTCACGAATAGCGGTCTTCTTGCTGCGAGGATCTGTCCCTTCCGAATCGGCGTTTCCACCACATACAGCGAAACCACCGCCAGCAGTCCGGCTGCTAGCATCAGCCCCAGCCGTACCGGCCAGGTCATCTCATCGCGGTACCAGTAGTCGGCATACGCGATCACCGGCCAGTGAATCAGATAGAAGGAGTACGAGATCTTGCCAATGAAGACAAACGGCGACCAGGCCATCACTGCTCCGCTCGATGTCCGCCCCGCCGCATTGGCCCAGATAAACGCAAAAGTCCCCAGTGTCGGTAGCAGAGTCGCCACTCCAGGGAACGGGACCTTCTCATCGAACCAGCCAATCGAAACCAGAATCGCAACGACACCCGCCCAGCTCGCGACCTCACGGATTCCAAGAGAAGCAGTAGCACCCCAGCGAGGGCAAGCCGCCAGAATCGAGCCGAGCATCAACTCCCACGCCCGGGTTGGCAGGATCCAGAACGACACTCGGGGATGAGTCGCCGTCAACCAGACCGCGAGTCCAAAGGATACGATCCCCGTCACAGAGAGGATCATCAGCAATCGTCCGGGCATCCAGCGACGGATACCCATCAGGACCAACGGAAGCACAATGTAGAACTGCTCCTCCACCGCCAGCGACCACGTATGCAGCAGAGGAAACGCCTCGGTCGCCGGGGTGAAGTAATCGATTTTCCAGCCGTGGTAAATGTTCGACAGCACGAGCCCCTGAGCCACGACCGACTGACCGGCCCGGGCATAATCATCGGGCAGATACAGAAACCACCCAGCTGCCAGTGTCACAGCCACCCAGACCGTGAGCGCGGGGGCAATTCGCCGCACCCGCCGCTCCCAGAAGTCGACCAGCTGAAACTTTGAGGCCTCAAGGTCGCGCAAGATCAGCGACGTAATGAGAAACCCCGAGAGCACAAAAAAGACATCGACCCCGACGAACCCGCCCGGACACCCCAGCCTCGCATGAAACAGCACGACAGCCAGAACTGCGACCGCCCGCAGACCGTCAATCTCGGTCCGATAGGGCAGCCCGTGAACAACCTGTCGTGGCCCCTCCATTCAGCTGAACTCCGTTCCGTCCCTGTGCCCGTCTGCGTCCCTGCAATTCGGCCGGAAGCTTATGGCCGTCAGCCCAGTGGATCAATACCGCCTGTATCTAACCGCACTCAATGATCTCT
>QWOR01000320.1 GCA_003669575.1 Planctomycetota bacterium
GCCAACTGGCAGACGTTGTCCTCGGCGTTGATGACATCACTGGCTACGAAGGCGATGGCAACCAGCACTTCGGCTGTACCACCGGCCGCGTCGCCAACCGCATTGCTAAGGGCAAGTTCACCGTCGATGGCAAAGAGTACACGCTGGCTATCAACAACGGGCCGAACTCGCTACACGGCGGAATCAATCGCGCTCTCGGCCAGGTCGTCTGGGCTGCGGAACCCTTTGAGAACGAAAAGGGACCGGGCGTGATCTTCCGCTACACCAGCCCGGAAGGCGAAGAAGGATTCCCAGGCAAACTCGATTGCACGGTGATCTACCAGCTGACGCACGAGAACGAAGTCCGCATCGACTATGTCGCCACGACTGACAAGGCGACCCCGGTGAACCTCACCAACCATAGCTATTTCAACCTCAGTGGAGCGGGTAGCCCCACGATCTTGAATCATGTGCTGACGCTGAACGCCGACAATTACACGCCCACCGACGACACTGGAATTCCCACCGGACAGATTGCCACGGTCGAGGGAACGCCCCTCGACTTCCGCAAGGCCACGGTCATCGGTGAGCGGATTGCTCAACTCGAATCGACGCCCACGATTGGCTATGACCACAATTATGCACTCAACGGAAAGGCCGGCGAGCTGCGGGAAATTGCCAAGGTTCACGACCCCATCTCGGGCCGCGTCATGACCGTGCTGACCACCGAGCCCGGCGTTCAACTCTACACTGGCAACTACCTCAAGTCCCAGACGGGCAAGAGCGGCAAGGTGTACCCGCAACGCAGCGCCTTGTGCCTGGAAACCCAGCACTATCCCGACTCAGTCAATCACCCGGAGTTCCCCACGACAATCCTGAAGCCGGGCGAAAAGTATACGCAAACCTGCGTGTACGCATTTCACGCGGAGTAGTCACAGCCTCGCTGTGAACTGGCCGCGTCTCTGATGACACTCATACGCAGCCCCCTGTCACTGACCGGGGGCTGTTCATTTGGGGAGGTTCTCCTCCCCTCACCAACGCCTCCGGGCGTTCGCACTCAAGAAGTAAATCATGGCTGCTCGCGAAGAAGAATTTGATAGCGTTCCGA
The DNA here is from genome assembly GCA_003669575.1 of Planctomycetota bacterium. Taxonomy (GTDB): domain Bacteria; phylum Planctomycetota; class Planctomycetia; order Planctomycetales; family Planctomycetaceae; genus TH-plancto1. The sequence goes on from QWOR01000320.1 coordinate 1,088, forward strand.
CCGCTCCTCGGCTGATCCGACTGCAAAGGTATCTGGCCAGCTGTGGATTGGGTTCACGACGGGCCTGTGAAGAATTCATCACGATGGGCCGCGTCACGGTCGATGGCGAGATCATCACCGAACAGGGCAAGCAGATTAATCCGCAGGTCAACAAGATCGCTCTCGACGGCCAGAAGCTGAAGATGGAGCGGAAACGGTACTACGTCTTCAATAAGCCGCCCGGCGTCCTCTGTACCAACAAGGACCCGCAGGGACGCACACGTGTGATTGACTTCTTCCCCAAGGAAGGGCCGCGAGTCTTCTCGGTCGGTCGGCTCGACGAAGACAGCGAAGGATTGCTGATCGTGACCAACGACGGCGACCTCGCTCAGAAGCTGGCCCATCCGAGCTACCGGATCTTCCGCACCTACCACGTTCTGGTCGCGGGACACCCTGAACAGGAAACCCTGTCCGAGCTTCGCAAGGGAATCTACTTCGAAGAGGGTCGCTTCCGCGTCGAGGGGGTCAAGTCGCTGAAACGGCAGGGTGAAAGCACCTGGTGTGAAGTCATCCTCGCTGAAGGGCATAATCGCGAAGTACGCCGCCTCTTTTCTCGAGTCGGCCACAAGGTCATGAAGCTGCAGCGGGTGGCTTTCGGGCCGATCTTCCTCGGCAAAATGGCACGGGGCGAGATTCGCGAGATTCGCCGCGACGAGCTCGAACGCCTGTTCGGCATGCTGGAGCGGAACGAGACGACACGCGAGGAAGACCGTGAACGCCGTCCTCGCCCAGCCGCCCGCCCCAAGACAGGTCAACGCCGGATGAATGATGGAGACCTGCTGAACAAGTCGAGCCGCAAAGCACCGCCCGAACGCAATGCCGCCCCCAAGCGAACCGGCCAGGGGCCCGAGCGCCGTGACCGTTCCGAATCACCTGTTCGCGCCCGGAGACCTGAATCACGCGCTCCTCGCGAACCACGCGGGTTGGGCGTCGAAGATGTCTCCGACGAGCAGATGATGGGCCTGGTTGAGCGTCCTGCCGGACGATCAGCGGAACGAGCTCGCCCCGCAGCTGGCCCCAAGAAGTTCGCCTCCAGCGGTGACCGCTCAACACGTCGTCCCGAAGGGGAACGCTCAGCCGGAGCTCGTCCCAAGGGAGCTCTGGGAACCAAACGTTCTGCCGAGCCCGGCCGTGGTGAACGCCGTCCCGATCAGCGCACAGCTCTCAAATCTGGCAAACCAGCTCCATTCAAGAAGTCTGCGGGTAAGCCCAAAAGGCCAAGCCGTGGTGACCAGCCGAATGAGAGTTTCGGTCGTCGCAGTCCCGGCCAGCCCAAACGCCCCGGCAAGAATCCGCCACGAGGCAAATAAGCAGTCTGGTCGAGTGAGGGTATCTGCTCAGACTCCTCACGAGTCAGTCTCGTCAACACGATGTCCGGGAATGGGAGCGAGCCCATGCGATACGGATTTGGATTGTTCGTCATTCTGGCTGTCAGTGTGACAGCCCGGGCCGACGACAAGGCGATTGAACTCCAATCCACCGACTCGACGGTCGTCATGCGAGTGAACGCAGTGGAGACGCTGCGTTATGTCTATCGCGATCCCGAAGTGTCACGCCCCTACTTCGCCCCCGTGCGCACAACATCGGGGCTGCAGGTCTCCCGCAACCACCCCCCGCAAGAGGGCCAGGACAAAACGGATCACCTCGGCCTGCACACGGGAATCTGGCTGTCATTCGGTGACATCAGCGGCAATGACTACTGGCGATTGAAGGCCCGCACTGAGCACGTGCGATTCATCGCTCCGCCCACTGTGAAGAACCGTATCGGCAGCTGGTCGATACTCAATCGTTATCTCTCCAAGGACGGCCAGTCGACGGTCTGCGAGGAAACGGCCCGCTATTCCGTCGAGCTGTTTCCACACGGCTACCTGCTTCGTATGACCAGCAAGTTTCAGACGGAGAAAAACGAAGCTGTCTTCGGCGATCAGGAAGAAATGGGACTGGGGATTCGCGTCAACACGCTTATCTCCGTCGAGAAGGATCTCGGCGGTCGACTCCTCGACAGCGAGGGCAGACGCAATGGCGCAGGAATCTGGGGGAAGACCTCGGACTGGTGCGACTACTCCGGGCCACTCGATGGGAAATGGGCTGGCACTTCACTCTTCAGCTCACCCACTAACTTCCGCCCCAGCTGGAATCACGCGCGCGATTATGGTTTTCTGGCGGTCAACCCGTTCGGGCGTGCGGCATTCACTAAAGGTGAGCCGAGCCGCATTGTTGTCCGCCCTGGTGAACCCCTGACCTTGGACTTTGGAGTCTACGTCCACGAGTCAGCCAAGGAAGAGGACTGCGACCTGCCAAAGGTTTATCAGCAGTACATCATCACCGCATCAAAGCCATAGCGCCGCAGATAAGCAAAAATCCAATAGCCCAAAGCGTGAGTGATCATGAACGGGCTGCAATTCTCAACGAACCCTCGCAGGCAGTTGGAGCCATAGCGAGAGATACGGTGCCAATCGACGAACACCACCCGTCCCCGGGGTTCACCCCTCGTTGATCTGCCCCTTGATGACTCGCTGGGTTTCTTCCCACTTCGAATCGAGCAGCTTCACATACTCCTCGGGACTCAGCAGCTTGGCATTGGTTTCGAAACTATAAAGCCAGCCGCCGCCATACCCGTCAGTATTGATGGCCGATGGGTCGTCGAGAACCACGGGGTTAAAGTCGAGCACCTTGCCCTCGGCCGGTGGAAAGAGAGTCGAAACAGCTTTCGCACTCTCGATCTCTCCAATCTCCTGCTTCTTGCGAACGGCGGTGTATGGTTCGATAGACCAGTCAAGAAAGTAAACGTCCTGCAGCATGCGCACGGCATAGGACGTAAAGCCGACACGAAACCCGCCCGGACCAGTCTGCAACCAGAGATGATGGTCGGAGTACCAGCGATCCGTGGGTACGCGGGCTTCGTAATTGCCCATCATGAAAACAAGTGGTTCAGACATCAGCCAAGTACATCCCTTAGACACCAGCACGTATCGGCACCGCGATACCAGAGCATGGATGTTACGCCACCCGGCTCGCCCCGTCGATGAAGAGGGAATCTGTGAACGAACGAGCCAGACTAGACCGCTACTGGACCTTCACGCGGCAGAACTTTTTCTTGCCCACCCAGACCATCAAGCCGTCGGTGATCGCAATCTGCTGATCGTGCTTTTCGATCTTGGTCCGGGCTTCTGTAAGTGCTGCGGATCCTTGATCAATCTGCCGGCGGGCATCAGACGTTGAAGGACAGAGACCCAGTTGCTTCAACAGAATCGCTGCAGGAATCTGCCCATCAGTCAGACTCGCAGCGGACAGAACCACTTCAGGAATATCCGTCGGCAAGGCCCCCTCGCTGATCTCACGCTGCCAGCGGTTCGCCGCTTCCACGCCCATCTCGGCGGAGTGGTACTCCCCGATGATGAGCTTGGCCAGTGCGATCTTGGCTTCCTTGGGATGACCAGCCAGCAGCTGATCGACCTCAGCCAATGGCATATTCGTCAGCAACTCGAAGTACATCCGCAGGCACGCATCCGGCACCTGCATGAACTTCTTCATCATGTCGTACGGCGACTCGGCGATGCCGATGTAATTACCGAGACTCTTGCCCATCCGTCGCACGCCATCGAGCCCCACCAGAATCGGTGACATGACGCCAATCTGCTGCGAGAGCCCCTGATCCCGCTGCAGGTCACGGGCCAGCATGAAGCTGTAGAGCTGCTCGGTCCCACCCAGTTCGATGTCGGACTTGATCTTCACGGAGTCCCAAGCCTGCATGATCGGGTACAGGCACTCATGCAGATAGATCGGGGTCTCGGTCGCGAACCGCTTGGAGAAGTCATCACGGGTCAGCATCTGGGCGACGGTAACCTTGCTCGTCAACTCAAGGATGTCCGAGAAGGACATCTTGCCGAACCAGTCGCCATTCCGATGGACCTCTGCATTCGACAGATCAATGACTTTGCCGACCTGTTCCAGGTAAGTCTGGGCATTGGCCTCGACCTTCTCTGCTGTCAGGCGGGAACGGGCCTGGTCGCGTCCGCTGGGATCGCCGACCAGTGCCGTGTAGTTCCCGATGATGATGACGGCCTGATGCCCCAGCTCCTGGAACTGCCGCAACTTTCGCATCGGCACAGTATGGCCCAGGTGCAGGTCAATCCCGGTCGGGTCGATGCCATATTTAATCCGCAGCGGGGTGCCGGTCTCGCGGCTCTTCTTGAGCATCCCGGCAAGTTCGACCTCCGGGACGATCTTTTCGACACCACGACGGATGATGGCCAACTGTTCTTCGACGGGTAGAA
>QWOR01000116.1 GCA_003669575.1 Planctomycetota bacterium
CATCGTCGGGTTTGTTAGTTTTCCCGATTCGCCATGTGGCCGATCGCTGGTGGGACAAATGTCCCGTCGCGATCGTTACGGAACAGCATCGTTCATTGGGAGTTGCGTCGGAATGGGCGTCAAGAAAACCGGCAAGGGTCGTCGTAAACTCGGACGCAGGAAGCGACGTATGCGAGCCCGTATTCGCCATCGTAAGGGCTAAGACCTGCGCCGCGACAGAACTGTCGCGGTGATTCGGCAAAGCGGAATGCGATGCTGTGTACTCACGTCCAGTGTCGCTCGGCTTGCACGAGTGGTTTTCTGACTGTGTACTCATGGGCAGCCTGGTCGACCTGAGGGTCAATCCCCGGCGATCAGGGCTATGCGTTGTGTGATACTGATTCGGGATGAGGCCCCGTTTACGCCCCTCCCGCTCCGCCTTTCTCGGGGAGACACTGGGCATGACTGCTCGATTGGCTCCGCCGCAGGGCGATAACCCGCTTGCGTACCTCGATGGTCAGTACCTCCCTGCAGAGGACGCTCAGCTACCTGTCTGGGACCGGGGAGTCGTTCAAGGGGCGACCGTTACGGAAATGATTCGCACATTTCAGCGGGTTCCATTTCGACTCGATGAGCATCTCTCCCGTTTACGCAGTTCGCTGGGCTACCTCGGAGTCACACTCGAGGAAACAGACGTTGAAGTGGCTGCAATTGTCGAACGTCTCATTGAGTCCCGGGGCCCGAGTCTGCTACCTGCGGGTGATGTCGGGATTGTGATTCTCGCCACGCCGGGAGCGATCCCCATGTATGCGGGCGATGTTCCCGTCTCGAAGTCGCCGACTCTGTGCATTCACACATTCGCGCTTCCCTTTCGCCTGTGGGCCGACAAGTACCGGACGGGACAGGCTCTCGTCGTGCCGTCGATCCGCCAGATCCCAACGGAGATCCTCGATCCCCGGTTTAAGTATCGGAGCCGGCTGCACTGGTACCTGGCTGACCGCGAAGCCCACTCGATTGACCCCCAGGCCGTGGCCTTGCTGCAGAATGTCCACGGGCATCTCACAGAAACCAACAGCGGGAACTTCTTCATTGTTGAGCAGGGGCGGATCCGCACAGCTCGTGAATCCGATGTTCTCCCTGGAATCAGTCAGCAGTTTGTGAAAGAGCTGGCTCAGGTACTGGAAATTCCGTACGAAGTTGGCGACATTAGTGTGGAAAGTGCCCTCCTGGCGGAGGAAGCATTTGTGACATCCACGACCTACTGTGTTCTGCCGGTCACTCGCTTGAATCAGCAGGTCATCGGGAATGGAACACCCGGTCTGGTCACCCAGCGATTGCTCAATCGCTGGTCGAAGCAGGTTGGATTAGACATCGTCCATCAGGCGAATCAGGATCAAAGACAGCCATGATTTCATTCCTTCGGGATCAGGTGAATTTCATTCGTCAGGTGCATCAGCGGTTCTATACCACGGGAGCGGTTCTGCCGAGCAGTCGCTTCCTGGCGTACAACACCACCCGACCACTGAGCAAGGTCAAGGGGCCCAAGCGCGTATTGGAACTCGGTCCCGGAACGGGAGCAGTGACTCGGCACATTGTGAAGCTGATCAATCCGGAAGATCAGTTTGACCTCGTCGAGATTAACGAGGAATTCGGTCAGATTCTGAAGAACCGCTTCGAGCATGATCCTGACTACAAGCGGGTGGCAGCAGTGTCGAAAGTCCACATCTGCCCGTTGCAGGACTTCAAGTCCGACGAACCCTACGACATCATCATTTCGGGATTGCCGTTCAACAACTTTCCGTCGGCTCTCGTCGAGGAACTGGTGGAAGCCAGCTTGAAGCTGCTCGCTCCACACGGAACGTATTCGTTCTTCGAGTACATGTTCATGCGGCCGATGCGGAGTGCGGTGACCAATCGTAACGATCGGCAGCGGATCAAGGAGATCGAAGCGATCCTGTCGAAGCGGTTCAATAACTTCCGCTTCAAGCGGGACTGGGTGTTCATCAATGTGCCACCCGCCTGGGTGCATCATCTGCGATTCAAGGGCCAGGAGGACTCCTGATCCCGCACAAAGCCCAGTGATGATTGTCGCTGGGCTTTTTCGTGGGTGGGAGGCAATGTCAGCGTGTGGAAGCGATCACACGCAACCCACGGTCAAGTGGCGGGGTAAGTCATCGGGAGCGGTTGCAGTTTGGCTGAACGCCGACTGACGAGGAATGGATGCTCCGCTCTCAGAGGAACGGGATACATGCTGGTTCGATATTTGAGTCTGTTCTTCGTTGCGATACACGCCACGGCGGGGATTGTTTCTGCTGCTCTCCCCCCGCGCGAGCCAGCTGCGGTCATCTACCTGTCGAGTCTGAACGGGGCTCTGGACGACATCGATTACCTTACCCAGGCTGGGGGCCGTCCCGAGCTGTCGCAGAAGCTGGCTGATCTGCTGGCGGGATTGAACAACCTGGATGGTATCAACCGCACTCAGCCGTTTGGTGTGTTCGCTTTTCTCCCGCTGGACGTGGCGGTGGGGAATGCCAGTCCGGAGCTGGTGGGCTTCATCCCGATTACGGATATGGAGGCTCTGAAGCTGACGGTGACGTCTGCGGCAGCGATCTCGGCGTCCCCGACAGAGAAACCAGATCGCTACGAGCTGACTGTCGCGAGGAGATCGTTTCATGCTCAGATGGATCAGGGGCACATCCTGTTTACCGAACAGGCGGAGTTGCTCGATCATCCAATGCCCAGTCTGACGGCGTTAACCTCACCGCTGAGCGGGCAATATGACATCGTGGTTCAGCTTCGCCAGAAGGGTATACCGAAGCTGATGTGGGATATGGCGCTGGTGGGGGCGATGTCGGCCTCTGACAAAGCCACCGCGGAACTGCGAAAGAGCTCCAATCCGAATGACAAGCTCAAGATTCGGGCCATTGATGTTTCTCGAAAAGCCCTGGTCTCTGTCATGAGCGAGGCACGTTCAGTCTGGCTCGGCCTGCGGGTGTCACGTGAATCTCGTAACGCTGTGCTTGATCTCAAGTTCGAGTTCACCGACTCCGGCAAAGTGGCGAAGACGCTCAACAGCATGGCTGCGGGGTCCGTTGCTTTTGCCAAGGACGCTGGTGCCCGGACCCCGGCGGGGTTCCATTTCCATCTGGCGCTTCCGGAAGAGGCCCAGCAACTGATCGTGGAATTGGCTCGCGTGTCGCGGGAAGAGCACGACCCCAGCAAGTCGATTCCCGAGCCGGAGCGATCGAGTGTCGCCACTCTGGTGGATGTTGCTCAACAGACGGTCGGCGAGGGTCAGTACGAAGTGCTTGTGCAGTTCGTCGGGCAGACAAACGGTGGGATGACTCTCGTGGTGGGGGTGCGTGTTGCTGACGGGGATAAGTTCTCGGAGGCCGTTGCGAAGATATTGCCATCGACCGTAGAGAGAGGGGATGTTGCAGGGATCCAGCTGGAAGCGGGCGAGGCCCGTGGGGTGCGATTTGTCCGGATCGATCAAAGAATGAAAGATCCCGATCACGAGCGGAGGGTTGGGGTGTTTTATGGCAGTACGCCGAGCCTTTACCTGGGGACTGAGCCGAAGACTCTGTGGCTGCTCGTGGGGGACGGAGACGCTCTCGATGACTTTTCCAAGGTCCCTGAGATGTCGACTCGGACGACAGCGGCGGGGCCACGGAACTCGATGGTTCAGGTCGCGATTCACCTCTCGGACTGGATGGGGCTCTTGAGTTTGACCAACGGGAAACGGGATCGCGAGTTCACCGCCGCCGCTCGTGAGGCGTTAAAGGATCCCGAACGGGACGAGCTACGATTCGATGTCATGCCGACTTCTGACGGATTATTGTTTTCTCTGTCGCTCGACGAGGCGTACCTCAACCTGATCAGTGCAGAGCTCTGTAAAGAGTGATCTGCCGCAGGGATGCTCCCGGTCTGCTGTCTCGCTAGCATGAGATGAATTCACTCGTGACAGTTTCTCGTATCTGGGGTCCCGAACATGGCTATTCTCCGTCGAGACTTTCTTCAGACCTCGGCTGCGCTGGCCAGTGGGTTGTTTGTCCCAGGCAGTCGGTTCGCTCTGGCGGGGGACTCTAATCCGCCTCCGAGGATCAAGGTGGGGCAGATCGGAGTTTCACACGGTCACGCGAACAAGATTGGCGTTTATCGGAAGTCCGACGATTACGAGGTGATTGGTATTGTTGAGCCGAACCTGCAACTGCGGGCCAAGGCCGAGAAGAATCCCGCGTTCCAGGGCGTGAAGTGGATCACGATGGAGGAGTTGCTCGGGACTCCGGGTCTGCAGGCGGTGCTGATCGAGACGCCCATTCGTGATTTGTTGCCCAATGCTCGCGTATGCCTCGAAGCGGGAAAGCATGTCCATATCGACAAGCCCGCCGGGGACAACCTGGACGAGTTCAAGCAGGTCCTCGAACTGGCGGAGCAGAAGCAGCTGCTGGTTCAGATGGGGTTTATGTATCGGTACAACCCCGGCGTGGTCATGCTGCGGGAGTTTCTCCAGCAGGGCTGGCTGGGCGAGATCTTTGAACTGCACACCGTGATGAGCAAGTCGGTTGGCCCCGACGAGCGGAAAGCTCTGGCTGAGTATCCCGGTGGGACCATGTTCGAGCTGGGGTGTCACCTGATCGATCTGGTCGTGAAGCTCCTCGGCGTTCCAGAGAAAGTGACGCCATTCCCTCGGCACTCAGCATCGGTGCCTGACGGATTGCTCGACAACATGCTTGCGGTGTTTGAGTACCCGCGGGCGACCGCTTCGGTGCGGACCAGCGTGATCGAAATCGAAGGGGGCGAGCGTCGGCATCTCACCGTCTGCGGGACGGAGGGGACGTTCCATATTCAGCCGCTCGACAACCCATCTGTCAAAGTGTCCCTGTCCCAGCCTCGCGGGAAGTATGTGAAGGGGACTCAACACGTCGAATTGCCGAAGTACGCCCGCTATGTCGCCGATGCCCGGGATATGGCTGGGATTATCCGCGGCGATAAGAAGTCCGACTATTCCCCCGGGCATGACCTGGCTGTGCAGACCGCCGTGTTTCAGGCGTGCGGGTTGCCTTTGTCGGCGAAGGGGTGATGAGGGAGAAGTGAACCACGAAATACACGAAGCACACGAAAAGGAGTCAGGCTCGCGCGGTGATTCAAAGCGTTATGTTTGTTCGTGTTGACCAGTCGTATATCGGGACCGTTGGCTCATGCGTAAAAGGGCCCGCCCGGTTTTTTCTCCCAGCTGACCGCTCGCCTTGTTTTTCGTGTATTTTGTGTGTTTCGTAGTTACCTTTTCGATCCTGCTTTTCACTTCTCTCTGATCTTACACGCAGAGAGCAGTAGCCCCATCCATCGGCATCAGCGCAGCACAAAACCCGATGGAAGTTCGTGATGACACGAGCAACCAGCGGGTTCGAGGAGTGC
>QWOR01000082.1 GCA_003669575.1 Planctomycetota bacterium
ACAGGGCCAACGTAGCTGCCAACCGGATGATCGCCTCACATTTCCGCTGATTCGCAGTCTATAATCTCAAAGTATCTGGTGAACCTTTCGGGCGTTCATGCGTTCATGCCAGAGGGGCTCCCCTGCGGTGATCTGCAGATTTGCCCCGGTTCCCGATATTCAGGGACGCGGGCTGGCCTCAAAACGATCACGGATCTTCGGACATTATGGACTCAGTGCCTCTCGTCTGTTTCCCGGGTCTTCGTCTCCGGAATCGCCTGTGGATCATGACGCTCTGTCTGATCGTGACGGGAGCGATTCGGACTGACCTGTTGACTGCCCCCGTCCAGGCGGCCGAAGAGGCCCCCGCGACTGCAGCGGCCAAACATATCGCCTCGTTTGTCACGCTGGACGGCACGATCACTGATCGCGTGACAGCCACGGTTCGCCTTGCTGCGCTCGACCTGCAGACACAGGCCCTGCAGGAGCAGAAGCAGGCGTTTCTGGTACTGGAGCTGACACCGGGGATCAGCGAGTTCCACCACGTCTATTCGTTGATCGATTTCCTGACTTCAGATGCCACGACCAATCTGACCACAATCTGCTGGGTGCCCAGGACCGTTAACGGCACTAACGCCTGTATCGCCCTCGCGTGTTCCGAGATCGTCATGCACCCCGATGCCCGCATCGGAGACATCGGGCGAGGTGAAGCACTGCCGCAGAACGACCAGCTGATCGTGAAGTCGATCATCAGCAAACGACGAAACCGCCGCGTCACCGAGTCTCTCGCTGTCGGCCTGATGAACCCCGCTGCCTCCGTCCTGCAGATCACCGTTGAGCCCGCTACCGGAATGATCGAAAAGCGAGTGGTCACCGGAACCGAAGCCCAGCAGCTGCGCGACGCCCAGGTGGTCATTCGAGATACCCGCACCCTGAAAGAAGCGGGCAGCGACTGGATGATCGGCACAGCTCAGGCCCGTGACTGGGGCGTGCTGGTCTCGCAGAGCGCCTCTTCGCGACGTGAACTGGTCGACGCTTATGCCTTGCCGCTCGATTCGCTGCGAGAGCGTCCGACGATCGACGGTCAGGTCAAAGTCGACTTGATCGAGATTAAAGGGATGGTCGAGCCGGTTCTCGCCTCGTTCCTGAATCGCCAGATCGAACGTGCCGTCGCTGAGGGCGCGAAGATCATTATCTTCGAAGTCGACTCACCGGGAGGCTACCTTTACGAAAGCGAACAGCTGGCCGAATCGATCGCCGGACTCAAGGACCGCGGCGTGCATGCCGTGGCCTACATCCCCGAAGGAGCCTACAGCGGGGCGGCCATCATCTCGCTGGGATGTGATGACATCTATCTGCGCCCCGACGCCAAGATCGGTGATGCGGGAGCGATTCGCGAAACGGCCGAAGGGGGCCAGTTTGAGCGGGCCCCGGAGAAAGTCCTAAGCCCCCTGAAGCAGCTGCTCGGCGAACTCGCCCGACGCAAGAACCGCTCTCCCGCACTTACCCAGGCGATGTGCGACATGGATCTGGAAGTCTTCCAGGCCACCCACAAAACCAAGGGAACGATCGCCTACATGTCCGAAGCGGAGATTCATGAGTCGGGTGACGAGTGGATCAAGGGCCCACTGGTTGAAGAGTCGAAGAAGGGCTGGCTGCTGACCGTGACCGGAAAGCGAGCTAGCGAGTTGCAGCTGGCCCAGCCCCCCGTGGAGAGCCTCGATGATTTGAAATCTCGGCTGGGAATTCCCCCTGACCAGCGTCTGGTCGCGATGCAGCGGACGTGGGTGGATGATCTGGTGTTCTGGTTGAACATCCCGTTGATCATGGGGTTCCTCTTCTTCATCGGTCTAGTCGCGATCTACCTCGAACTGCATACGATGACCGGGATTTTCGGCTTGATCTCGGCCCTCTGCTTCGGGCTCTTCTTCTGGAGCAAGGTCCTGGGAGGAACCGCGGGGACGCTGGAGATCATGTTGTTCTTTGTCGGAGTGGTCTGCCTGCTGCTGGAGTTCTTCGTGCTGCCCGGCTTCGGGTTCTTTGGTATTACTGGAATCCTGTTGACGCTCGTCTCGATCGTAATGGCCTCGCAGACCTTCGGGCATCTCGGACCGAATATCAGCGACAGCGAGCAAACGTTTCAGACACTCAAGGTGTTTGGGACTGCGGTCGTCGGCATGGTCGTCACAGCCTTCGCGCTCGCACGGTTCCTGCCACAGATCCCGCTGTTCAACGACATGATCCTGGCCCCCCCGAGCGCGGACTCGGCAGCCGCTCCCCGACTGAAGCCGGAGCTGGTCGGAGGCACTGCAGATCTGGTCGGCCAGTCGGGCGTGGCACTCACTCTGCTGCGCCCCAGCGGCAAAGCGGAGATCAATGGACAACTTGTCGACGTGATCTCCGAAGGCGGATTTATTCCCGTGGGCTCGCAACTCCAGGTCGTCGAATGCAGCGGCAAACGAGTCGTCGTCCGTAAAGTCGATAACGCGTAACGCTGTCCTGAGTGAAGACCAGCTCAGGTGCTATCTCTCCAGCACGCGCAAATACCTGCGTACCGTTTCCGGCAGGCCGTACTCCAGAGCCTCGGCGACGAGGGCGTGGCCGATGGAGACCTCGGCGACTTGCGGCACCTGCCGGATCAGGAGGGGCAGGTTGTCGAGGCTGAGGTCATGCCCGGCATTCACGCCCAGCCCATGTTTGGCAGCTGCTTCGGCGGTAAGGCGATAACCTTCGAGGACTTCGCCGAGCGGGCCATGCTCGAATGCTTCGGCGAACGGAGCGGTATAGAGCTCGACGCGGTCGGCCCCCAGTTCGCGAGCCAGTGGGACCTGTTTCGGATGCGGATCGAGGAACAGGCTGACACGGCAACCGAAGCTCTTGAGCTCCGCGATCAACGGACGCAGCCGATCTCCATCGGCGACCAGATTCCACCCGTGGTCGCTCGTCGACTGCTCCAGCGAATCAGGGACCAACGTACATTGAGTCGGCCTCGTCTGTTCACAGTGACGCACGAACTCGTCGAAGAACGGGTTCCCTTCGATGTTGAACTCCGCGTGTGGGAACTCTCGCAACAGTTCCGCGATCTCGGTCACATCCGACGGGCGAATATGTCGCTGGTCAGGTCGCGGATGCACGGTGATCCCATGAGCCCCCGCCAGCAGACACAGCTTCGCGGCCCGCAGCGGGCTCGGGATGCCGATATCGCGGGTATTGCGAAGAGTGGCGATCTTGTTGACGTTGACGCTGAGCTTGGTCATTGGAGTCATCTCAAAAAGACCGGCGAGCGCCGGATGATATTTGACGCATGGGCAACCCACCCCGGAAGCATCGAATCGCCGACACAGATACTTAGTAGCCCGAAGCGTGAGCGAGGAGGATTTGATATGGGAGTATCTGGTGTTTCCTCGCTCACGCTTCGGGCTACTGAACGTAGGCACCTGGGGCTGACGCCGCCCCGCTCGCCGGTTAGCTGCGACCCCAGAGGGCTTCAGCGATCCAGTCGAGGTCCTCCATCATCTCTTTCTGAGCCTCGCGATTCACAGCTGCACCGGCATTGTTGAGGGCATTGATGACGAGCAGCCGCAGCACGCTGGCCAGTGGCATACTCGTCTTCTGAGTCAGCGCCCGCCCCACCAGCCGATGCTCGCGATTCAGGATGATCTCATGCCGACCGGAATCGGAGGAATCGAAGTGGTTGTCGATCAGCCGTTGAAAGCCGGAGGGAACCACGCCCGTCTTGCGGAGGTCCTCGAACGTCGCCTGCAGGTCGTGTTTCTCGTTGAGAAAAGCCATCACCGGCTGGTCGTTGCGGAACGAGGCGACCATCACCTTGGCATCGCTGTGGCCGAGGAAATCCTGCCATTCCTGCGGGGCTTCGGCCATATCGCGAACGCCGAGGATTAACTCCGCAAACCCATGCGATCCGGGGCTGGCGGTGCGCAGAGCCACCCGCTTTCCTGTATCGGCTTCGTCCGCCAGCATCGCCCCCAGCAGTGATTCCTCAAAGCTGCGAATGGTATGAACGCAAGGGAACTCACTCCCCGCGAAGAGGGAGCTCATCCAGCGTTCCTGTCTCCGGTCCATGTTGTACCAGACCACGATCTGGGCATCGGTTTCAAAAAGTGGGTCCGCCTCGCACTTGGGGAGCAATTCATCGAAGGTCAGCGGACCTTGCGAAGTCTGGAACCGGTAACAGAACCGCAGCAGGTTCCTCAAACGCCTGTCATGCAGGGCCGCTCCCGCCCAGGTGTATCGATGCCATGCCAGAATGGACTGCATCGCAGCAGGGTCGCGCCGTGCCAGTTGCTCGAAGTGTTCGTAGAGCCGTTCTTCCAGGTGAGCCCGGACCGACTCAAAGGCAAAGTTGCGAACCAGATCCTCTCGGCTCGCGGTCGGCTCACAATGCGGCACTTCCAGCACACCGCGCAGGAAGTGCGCCCAGCTGGGGAGCAGGTCGCGGGTCTGACGCGAGATGACCATGCGACGGATCGTGGTGGTCACGACCGGATCGCCGGCAAATCCGGGGACACGCTGCGGCGTGACATACAGCGCCCCGACAGCACCGACCTCCTGCTCCCCGCGAATGGGGATCACGTCGAGCGGAGTTTCGTGGAAGTAACCTTGCAGTTCGAGTTCGATCGCCTCGCGGTCGGGAGTCGGATCGAACCAGGCGACATTGATGACATTCACTCGAGCGGGGCCATCATTCACGAAAATCGGCACTGGCAGGAAGTCGGCATACTCCCGGACCGATTCCTCAACGAGTCCGGCTTGCGATGCCCAATTGCGATACTGCGATTTGAGCTGCAATGTCACCGTCGTACCGGTCTCTTCCCGTTCCAATTCCGACAACTCGATATCGGTCCCTTCGCCAGCGGACCAGCGGACGCCGTACGTGCAGTCCGCCCGACGGCTGTCGACGACAATCCGATCGGCCAGCAGAAACGCACTGAACAACCCGATGCCGAACTGACCGATGAGCCCCTCACCAGCCTCGCCATGATCGACTTCTGATGCTGCAGGATGATGGCCCTTAAGCAGTCCGGTGACTCCGATCCCCAGCGTTCCGAGGTAGCGTTCTGCCTCTTCGGCACTGAGACCGATCCCGTCGTCAGAAACTGTGAGCGTCCCGGCGATGTCATCCAGACGAATATCAATACGCCCCTTGTAGTCGAGGTCCCGTTGCCGGCGTCGCATCACGGCGTCGTGGGCGTTCTGAATCAGTTCACGAATCGGGGCATCACCGCGAGCGTACAGGGACTTCCCCATGATCTGGATCACGCCGGCCACATCGACTTGAAACGGAATTCTGCGTGTCCAGTGTGCCATTTGTGGTCGAGGGTCTGGGGGCGAGACGATGAGGGTGGGAAGAGACGGAGCGGATACCCGTCGATGTTTGATCCTAACAATCC
>QWOR01000077.1 GCA_003669575.1 Planctomycetota bacterium
CCGGGTGATCGAGCGGGATGTTCAGAGCCTCGAAGTTGTGGAACTCGTCCTCGATTTCCGGCCCATCGACCGCATCAAAACCGAGCCGCACCATGATCGACTTGAACTCTTCGATCGTCTGCGAGATCGGATGACGATGCCCCATGCGGAACGGCGTTCCCGGCAGCGTCACATCGAGACCATCGACCACTTTGGTCGGTTGGGCGAGTTCAGCCTGCCGTGCCTCCAGCGCAGCTGTGACGCGGTCTTTGACTTCGTTGAAGCGTTTCCCCAGTGCGGGGCGTTCTGAGACCTCGACCTGTCCGAGCAGGCTTTGCAGGTCCTTGAGCCGCCCCTGTTTCTTCCCAAGAAACTGGATCCGCACCGCCTCGATCCCCGCAGCATCAGTCGCAGCCGCGATCTCACGGAGGGCGTCGGATTCGTAGAGGGCAAGCTGAGCGAGAGCGTCCATGGGAAGGCCGGAGGGGGGAGGAAGGCCTAGGGGGAATGGCCTAGGGCCTAGGGAATCAGAGAGGCACGCGGAAACAGGCCCGTAAGTATCAAGGATCGAGGGGCAAGTGCCAAGGGTGGAAATACAGTCCGTGCGAAGTTCAACGGCTTGCCGATACACATAATGACAAACGCCCGGAGTGTTAACTCCGGGCGTTTGTGAATTCAATTGTCTTCTGACGGACTAAACCGCAGCAGCGACCTGCAGTTTCGATCCGAGTGCGGTCTTGACGAGTGCACAGACTTCATCGAAGACCTCGGGGCTGTGGATGGCCATTTCGCTAAGGACCTTGCGGTTCAGCGTGATGTTGGCCAGTTCCAGACCGTGGATGAACAGTGAGTAGCGAATACCACGCATCCGGCACGCAGCCGTCAGACGGGTAATCCACAGCTGGCGGAAGTCACGCTTACGCACGCGACGGTCACGGAATGCATAGCAGCGGTTACGACGGACCAGTTCCTGAACCGATCGCCACAGCTTGCTGCGACCACCTCGCATACCGCGGGCTTCTTTGAAGATCCGCTTCTTCTTCCTGCGAGTCGCTTTTCCGTAAGAAATACGCATGACTGACGACCTTCCGACACTGATCGAGGAGCGCTAACGCTCGTGAGTAATTTGTGAGCACCATCTGAAGATGGTTTGAGAACCAGCTCGCAAAAGCTACCTAGTTCGATGGACGCAGAGCTTCGACGATGTAGGCCGCATTGAAGCCCGTACGGACTCCGTCCTGGCGCAGGCGGCGCTTACGATTACCGCTCTTCTTGCCCATCAGGTGGCCACGATTGGCATTGCGGTGCTTGACCTTACCCGTGGCGGTTACCTTGAACCGCTTGGCAAGACCCTTGTGTGTTTTTCCAGGCATCGGCATGGCTGTGTTCCAATACAGACTCGGCCCCCGGTCCTCGGGGAAGCGGAATACTGTAGTCGAAGACTCCCCCGCTTGCCACCGAACCTGAGAGAATTTCAGGCAGAGGTCGCGAAAGCCGTGTTTTCCCCGAAAACTCAGACTCAGACTGGGGTTACGAAGAGAAAAACTCAGATCCCAAGCCCTTGTGACACGCCGCAAGTCCTGAAATCCGGTCTCACTCTTTCTTTGCGGAACGAAGCCGGTAACTCGCGTCTTTCAGCGAGTCCACCATCGCCCGGACGGTCGGCCAGCGGTCTCTTGGATTCTGCTCCAGCCCCCGCATAATCGTGTCGCAGACCTGATCATCGAGCTTGGGAGCATACTTTCGGATGTCACGCGGGGGCGAATTGATGTGCTGCAGCACACTTTCGAGTGTGTCCCCTGAATCCCACGGGAGATTTCGCGTGAACATCTCAAAACAGGTCACCGCGTAGGAGAATATGTCGATCCGTTCGTCGGTCGCCTGCCGCTTGATCAGTTCAGGTGCCATGTAATTGGCGGTACCTGTGCGGTTCCCTGGTCTCCGATATGGTTCGGTATTGGGGACCACCAGCCCAAAGTCGATCAGTTTGACCACGTCGTCCGTGTCCACGATGACGTTTCGCGGGCAGAGGTCACGATGGATGTAATTCGCCTTGTGCACCACATCGAGAGCATTCCCCAACTGGATGCAGTAAGAGAGACAGTTCTTCTTCATCCGCGGGGACTGAGTATCGACAAGGTAGCTCATGCTCACTCCCTCGACGAACTCCATCACCAGAAACTCTTCGTCATCGGTGGTCATGCCAAACTCAAGAGTCTTGACGATGTTCGGATGCCGCAAGCTCAGGGAGACTTCCCCTTCGTTCGGACGCTTGAGTCCGAGACTCTGGAACCGCTTATCGAGCCGGGCCAGCCTGACCTTATCGAGAACCTTCAGGGCGACCGGCCTGTTCCCGATCGTGTCGGTGGCCCGCCAGACTTTCGACATGCTTCCCTGACCAACGCGCCCATGCAGCTCAAAACGGCGACGGATATCGACTTTCTCGATTTTCGGCTGTCGGGAAAAGAGCCGCTTGAGGAAGTCCATGGGGGATCGTTGAGGGTTGAGAGATGAACGTTCAGGGAAGACTCATCTCGTGTGATTTATACTCGCGGGACGACACAGCATCCCAAGTCGGGGTTGTTCTTGGCGCCCACGCTCAGACCCGGCTCCTGTCTTTCACTGCACCTTCAACTCTCATCGCTCAACGAGCATTTCTACTTCATCGTGCAATAGTCGATCAGCCGGGCGATCTCTGCTCGCAGCTCAGTTCGCGGCACGATCATGTCGACGAAGCCATGCTCCAGCAGGAACTCGCTGGTCTGGAACCCTTCGGGCAGGTTTTGCTTCACTGTCGCCTTCACCACGCGTGGCCCGGCAAAGCCGATCATCGCCTTCGGCTCCGCGATCGTAATGTCGCCCAGTGAGGCGAAGCTCGCCGCCACACCACCCATGGTCGGGTTGGTCAGCACCGAGATAAACAGCCCGCCTGCATCGTGGTAGCGGCCCAGAGCTGCGGAAACCTTGCCCATCTGCATCAGTGAGAAAATGCCCTCATGCATACGGGCTCCGCCGCCCGATCCGCTCACGATAACCAGCGGCAACTTCAGGCGCGTGGCCTCTTCCACAGCTCGCGTCAGCTTCTCGCCAACAACCGAGCCCATGCTGCCCATGATGAATGCGGAGTCCGTCAGACCAAAGACTAGAGGACGACCACGCATGTGCCCTTTACCGACCAGGCAGGCATCCCGCAGACCAGTCCGTTTTTGCTCCTCGACCAGGCGCACCTTGTACGACTTCTTGTCGGTGAACCCGAGCGGGTCAACCGACACCATATCGGGGAACCACTCTTCAAAACTGTCTTCGTCCAGCAGCTGTTGAATGCGGTTCTGGCCGGGCACGTAGAAGTGGTGACCACACTCGGGACAAAGTCCGAGGTTCTGTTCCACCTGCTTGCCGAATACCGTGGCGTTACAGCTCTCGCACTTCACCCATAAACCGTCCGGAACGGGACGTTTGGGACGCAGAGGGGTTGTCGCGGCTTCGTCATTCGCCGGTGAGGCCGGTTGCATGGGACAGAACTCCAAGTCAGGTATCGAGCTGCATCACAGCTCACCACCTCTACATAATGGCCGGTAGCTCGCCAGAGGGCAACCCCCGCCACAGCAGACTCGTGGAAGAGGGAGGGTCTGTCGCAATGTTTGCTATCGGCAGCGGAGAAATCCTTTCGACCCGCCGCTGACCACAGCCGTTTGGAATCGGCCCGGCCAGGTGAGCTGGCTCTCCACGCAAGACGCTACTGACCAGAGTTGCAATCGGTTCCGGGGCCACCACAACAAAGGATTCATCTCGTTTGAGCGGTTTCTTCAGGGAGGCTTCCACGCGTTCCAGCGCCTCGTCGCACTCCTCACCCTCGGGGGCGCAAACCGACTCGGGCTGGTCTTCCCACTGTCTGTAGACACGGGGATGCTTGCGGCGGATGTCACACAGGCACATCCCCTGCCACAGTCCCAAATGCAGATTGGCCAACCCTTCGACCACCTTCACTGGCACGCCGAGGGCGTCACCAATCAGCTGAGCAGTCGTCGCGGCCGGCTCGGTGGGCGATGCGTAGATCACATCGAACGTCTCTTTTTTGAGCTCATCAATGATGTTCTGAACTTGTTGCTGGCCGATATCGGTCAGCGGCAGATCAAGACTGCCCTGGATGCGTGACTGCCCATCAAACTCGGTTTCTCCGGGCCGCACGACGAGACGCACTGTCGACATTGTCACTCCTTAAGAGACGTTGCGAGCCGATCGAGCCAGTGCAGCCATGCTCTGGATCGCTTGACCATAGTCCGGCAAATCAAACACCGAACTCCCCGCAACGAACAGATCCACCCCAGCCTTGGCAGGCTCCGAGATGGTTTTCGGGCCGATTCCACCATCGATGGAAATCAGCACCTCCGGGCCAAACATGGCCCGGGCTTCAGCAACTTTCTCAATGGCTCCCGGAATGAAGGCTTGTCCTCCAAATCCGGGCTCCACACTCATGATCAGCACATTGTCACATTCCCCGACGGCCGAACGGACTGCTGACACAGGAGTCTTGGGATTGACCGCGAGTCCTGCCAGACAGCCCGCCTGGCGAATTCGCCGCAAAAGCTCCACCGGTTCCGGCACAGCTTCAATATGAAACGTGATTATCTCGCACCCGGCCCTGATGTAATCATCGAGGTACCTCGCGGGGTCCGAGATCATCAGGTGAGCGTCAAACAAAGCCCGTGTCAGCGGGCGAACCCGCTCAATCAGGAGGGCTCCGTATGAGAGATTCGGCACGAAATGGCCATCCATCACGTCCCAATGCAGGACAGAGGACGTGGCACGGTCGAGCAGTTCGATCTCTCGACGAAGATTCCCGAAATCGCACTTCAACATGGAAGGTGCGATAACCGGAAGTTGCGGCCGCAGAGCAGCCAGTGACGCCGAAGCGTTCATTCCAGATTCACAGTGCGACGGAGAGGCGGAGTTCGCCATCCCAAGAGATTCAGGAGGCCCCCAGCGCGCGGTCGGTGACCAGTCGCGTCCCCGTCAGGATGAGCAGGATTTTCCGTGAAAAGTGGACTTTCGTCTAGTGATAAACTCAAGAGAGTCACAACCCTCTATTTATCAACGCATTACAACAGCCAATTCAGCTGGACACCAAAACAAAAACAGCGCCCCGACACTGATCGGGCCGCTGTTTCGTGGTTTGTTGTACCGCCAATGGTGATGGAGAGGGGTTGTAGGGCTGGGCGCCTTCGCCCTTCTGAGCCGCCTTGTACTCCTGGATCGCTCGCCGTGCGTTCGGCAGCTGGATCTCAGGTCCCGCCGGGAAGTACTGGATGTCGTCCCGCAGGAAATCGGGCGATGGCAGGGTCTGGCCACCGACGGTCGTCTGGCATCCCACCATGCTTCCCATCAGCAGACAGCCGGCCAAAACACC
>QWOR01000002.1 GCA_003669575.1 Planctomycetota bacterium
AGAAGCGGTCAGAGAGAACGGATATCGAGTCATCGGATCACCGAATGAATTGTGTCTTGCGTACAGAGCCGGACGCGTGAGCGACCGGAGAGAAGAGCGAAATGCGAAGAGAACTCCGGGCGCTGACGCTTCCGGCTCTCACTCACAAACAATCAATCCACAGCTGCGTGGATCTGCTCTTCGAGCCCCTTGACGAGCGGGTCAAATTTGGGGATGTCGACTGCGTTGTTGCCCTGTTCATGCTTTCGGAACAGGAACAGATACGTCACGTTCTGCGGCCGGTAGCGGTGGAAGAAGAGTTCGTTCTTCTTGCGGATCAACTGGAGAAGCGATTCTGTGTCGCCAGTTTTCAGTTCTTTCGCCATGCCAGGTGTCAGGGCCGAAACCAGCTGCGAGGCAGTACGGGCGTAACCTTCTGAGGAGAGGTGCTGGCCATTGTCGGTCAGGAGTCGCAGCTCCTTCGCACTTCCCGCGGTCGGCATCGAGAGCGGGACATAGGTGGCACCAATTCTCGCGGCAAACTCCTGAATCGCCTGGCGGTAAGTGGCGATCAGTGCGTTGTATCCCGCGACGCTCGGCAGCGGAGCGGGCATCTGCAGAAGATCCATCGGCCCGAGTAGAATCACTCGCACGCCCTCGGCACTCCCCGCCTTGCAGTCATTGATCATCCGCTCGTACTGCTCGATGAATTTGGGCAAACGGGCCGGGCCTTCGATCGCTTCGACCTGTCCGTAGCCGAAAACGAGCACGCTCGGTTTCTGCTCCTTCACCAGATCGATCAACAGGGCGTAACCCCGCTCGGCCGGTTCAAAGATCCCGCGTGATTCGGCCCAGACGGTATCACCGCTCCAGCCGAGATTGCGGAAGATCACGTTTTTGGCCGGGATGTTGCGAGTCAGGGCTGCTTCCCACTGCCCGTAATTCTGTTCCCGCTCGATGACGGTCCCGCCAATCAGGGCGACCTTGTCCCCGTCTTTCCAGACGAACCCGGTGGAACCACTCTTCGGGGAGTCACCGGCACTCAGAGCCCCAGCTGCGATCAGCCAGGCTCCGAGCAGTGTGAGTACTGCAAATCGCCGCTGCATGCGGTATGTCCTTGTCGATGAAGTTCGAGACGCCAGAACAGAAAGGGTCTCGGATTCCATCGAATTTTGCAAATGGGTGGGCGATTTACAGGCTTCAGGTTTGAAGAATCAAAAGGTGGACAGACGATTCAACACCAAGTATTTGTCACAAAACTCAAGTGAGCTTAACGACTCGGAACGGCGATCATGTCGAGGGTGATGGCCCGACCGGGAAAGCCGACGTGCGGAACGATGGCCTTGGAGGCGGCGGGCGGACGCTTCGGATCGTAGAGCGTGGGGCGGAGAGCATTCAGCGCGACGCTGCTGGTGTCGTCGGCACAGAAGTACGTCGCCTTCGCCATGTGACGCAGGTCGCTCCCCTGCCCGGCCAGCAATGGCTTCAGCTGATCAAAGATCTGCGTGACCTGCTGCGCCGAATCGGCTTTTGCTTCACCCGTGAGCCCCGTCGTGTAGATCAACGGACCGGCGGGCACTCGGCAGACACGACAATATACCGGAGAGGCCGTCTCGCCGGGCGGTGTGATGAACTCAATCTCGGTGGCAGACTTCGAGCTGGTGTCTTTCACCACCGCTTCAATTTCCACCAGATATCCGGAACTGATCCAGTGAGTAAAAGTCACGGCGGGGACGGGGACATCACCGAAGTAGTTCTTGATCTCTGAGTAATAGGAATCAATCTCATCGAGCGGCATGACGAACCCCCGCAGCTGGACGATATCGGCTTTGCTGAGGCCCAGATGCTTCAAGTTGTCGTCGATCTGCTTCAGGGTGTCGCGCGTGCCGACCGCGAGATTACCTTGTGCAGCCTTGCCGGAGATAAAAACCTTCGGCCCCACCGGGCAAGCGGCCCCCAATCGTGTGAGATCGGGCTTCGACGCTGAGGGAGGATCACCAAGAACCCCGACCGCGTCCATCGAGATCAACACGTCACTCTCGGGCATCTGCCCACCGGTCAAGGTCACCACAGGGCGACGCTCTCCGGGATAGTAGTCCTCCAAAACATTGCGGACCTGAGGCCCGGCATCTTCGCTCACCACTGTGATATTCAGTCGAACAACCTGCGGATCACCACTGTTCAATTGCCTCAACTGATCATCGAGCTGTCTCAAAACGGCGTGAGTCTGCTCGACCACCCCCTTCACCCGCTGCCCTGCAGAATCGGGAGCAGCCACGATGCGCGAGGTGTACCAGAGCGAGATCTCACCCGTGACAACCACTTGAGACATCCCTGTGATCGGATCGACGCCAGAGCGGCGAACGGGGCCGTCAGCCCCCAGAGTCCCGACCGACTGCAACACAGTGAGGATCATGAGGAAAACTCGACCTGGACTCATGAAACCACTCTTTACTCAGAGGGAACTCCCGGGCGCTGACGCTTCCGGTTCACAGTGGATCACTGACACAGACGTTCACCCGGAACTAGCCCAGGCTCATCGTCACCGTCTTGTGTTCGGTGTAGTTTTCCAGAGCCTTCTCACCGAGTTCACGGCCCATACCCGACATCTTGAAGCCACCGAATGGAGCCGCGGCATCGAACACGTCGTAGCAGTTGATCCACACCGTTCCGGCGCGGACAGCCTGTGCGACTTTGTGAGCCTTTGTCACATCGCGGGTCCACACCGCGGCGGCGAGACCATAGAAGCTCTTGTTGGCCCGCTCGATCACTTCGTCGAAGGTCTTGAACGGCAATACGCTGAGCACGGGTCCGAAGATTTCGTCAGTGGCGATCGCCATATCGTCGGTCACCTCATCGAAGACCGTCGGCTGCACGAAGAAGCCCTTCTTGCCTTCACGCTCGCCCCCGGTTACGCACTTCGCACCGGCTTCTTTGCCGAGGTTGATGTACTTCATGATCTTATTGAACTGATCGACATCGATCTGCGGGCCCTGGGTCGTGGCCAACTGGAAGGGATCGCCCAGCTGACGCTGCTTGGCTTTGGCGACGAGCTTCTCGACGAACTTGCCGTGGATGCTCTCTTCCACGAACAGACGGCTACCGGCACAGCAGCACTGTCCCTGGTTGAAGAACAGGCCGAACTCGGCCCCCGCCACAGCTGCATCGAGATCGGAGTCGGCAAAGACGATGTTGGGGCTCTTGCCGCCGAGTTCAAAGGTCAGCCGCTTCAGCGTCTGAGCTGCGTCTCGCATGATCAGCTGGGCGGTTTCGGTCGAGCCGGTGAAGGCAATCTTGTCGACATCGGGATGCTTCACCAGGGCGGCCCCGGCGTCTCCGAAGCCCGGGACGATGTTGATCACACCCGGTGGGAAACCTGCTTCAGTCGCCAATTCTGCCATGCGGAGGCACGACAGAGGAGTCTGCTCGGCGGGCTTCATCACGATCGTACAGCCCGTTGCCAGAGCGGGAGCCCACTTCCACGCGACCATCAGAGCCGGGAAGTTCCAGGGGATGATCTGGCCGACAACGCCGACTGGCTCGCGACGCGAATAGCAGAAGTAGTTGCCACGAATTGGAATGGTGTCGCCGGTGATCTTGTCGGCCCAACCCGCGTAGTAACGCAGACAGTCGATCACGAGCGGAATGTCGGCTGCCTTGGAGTCGCGGATCGGCTTACCGTTATCGAGGGTTTCGAGAGCGGCCAGCTCTTCGGCGTGCTGTTCGAGCAAATCGGCCAGTTTGTTGATCAGACGGCCACGGTCGCGGGCATCCATCGCGGGCCACGGACCTTCTTCAAAGGCCTTGCGAGCCGCCTTCACAGCTCGGTCGACATCCTGGGCATTGGCCCGGGCCACATCGGCGATCTTCTCTTCGGTTGCCGGGTGGAACGTTTCAAACGTCTCCCCACTGACCGAATCACACCACTTGCCACCAATCAACATCTTGGTCTGGCGGACTTTGGGACGGGCCACTGATTGGGCCGAGGAAGCAGTTGCGGTTGCCATGAGGAAACTCCTGAGCGAGAGGTTGTATAACGGGAACCGAAGGGGTTTCAGTATATCGTCGCAGTTCTCGATTTCGCGACCAAAGCGACCGATTCGAAGGGACTCGGCCTCCCGTGTCCCGCCAGCGTTGTTGACCAGGCAAGCCGTGGTTAATCTGGCCTCGTCTTGAGAATCACCCCTTCACACATAGGCCCCGCGCATGACGACCGCCTCGCAAACCGTGGAACATGTCCTCGTCGTTCCCACCTCACTGTTTCACGAAGTCGGTCACTTTCAGGGCTTTCAGGCCGACGCTGCTCCCTACCTCGAGACGCTGCTCGATCCGGCCTACACCAGCTATCGCCCTCGAGATCAAGTCGAACAGGACCCCAGCTTCAAGCAGCTGATCCCTTACTGCATCTTTATGTGCAACGGCGAGGTCTTCTCATACCGCCGCGGGAAGGGACAGGGCGAGACGCGACTGCTCAGCAAGCGGTCGCTGGGCGTCGGCGGACACATTTCCTCGATTGATCAGCACGCCGCCAGCGTCTACCGCGAAGCGATGCGCCGCGAAATCGAAGAAGAGGTTTTTCTTGAGACAAACTTTAAAGAACGTTGTATCGGGCTGATCAACGATGATCTGACCGAGGTGGGAAAGGTCCACTTGGGAATAGTTCACATTTTTGAGATCGATGAGCCCAAAGTTCGGGGGCGTGAAGAGTCGATACATGAGGCAGGATTCGCAAAGCCGTCAGAACTGATACTCATGCGAGATCAGTTTGAAACCTGGTCGCAAATCTGTCTCGATCACCTGATTTCCTAAAGAAATCTGATTGAACAGGCTCCGCGACCCGGCCGACCGCGAGCACAGACTTCACCACTCGACCAGCCTCCGGGGCTGGCACGGGTTGTGGCGTGTTGTGTCAGAAACAGGATCACAATCGGCGGGGGGGCGATTCGTCGTCGCCGATTTCGACAAGGAGTGTCTGAGATGCGTTCTGGTTTTTACCGTTGGATCTGGACCGGTGCCGCCACTGTGGCCCTCACCGGAAGTGTCGCTGCCCTGGCATTGGCTCAGGCCCCAGCGGCGAAAACCCCTGCGGGGAAGACGACTTCAAAGCCCGCCGTCGCAAAACCAGCTGCGACGGAATCGGCCGACGCTGCTGAAGCTCCTGCGTCAAACCTCATTGACGTGGAAGCCGCGAAGCTGCCACTCAAGCCAGGTGGAGTGGACGAAGAAGGCCTCGGCCAGATGGTCAAAGCACTGGGCCTGAAGCCCGAGAAGCAACTGCAGCGATACGACTTCGCCTTCCGCGCAGAGATGGAAGGCACCGAGTGGACCCTCTCGATGTCGGCAGTTCTGAGCCAGGACCAGCAGTCGCTGTGGCTGATG
>QWOR01000158.1 GCA_003669575.1 Planctomycetota bacterium
GCAACCGTCTTCTCGACCGACTCCTCGGAAGAGTACATCGCGATTTGAGGGCAGACGTAAACGGCCTTCAGATTGCCGGGGAGGGGGAGCTTCTGCAGGTCCACGTTTCCGTGCAGTCGGAGCGAGACGTTGACCTGGCCCGGTTCACCTGCCGGGGATGCAGCCAGCGAAGCCACATAGCCATTGTGCGAAAACGTCCCGCTGGCATACTGGTCAGTTACAGCACTGCCGGGAAGCTCCGACCACTTCGCCTTGAGAAGTTGCTGCTGATGGAATTCAATGGCCGTCTTCAAGTCGGCCTTGGCGTTGTAGGAAATACTGCCCACCGTGCGGTTGACGGGCTCCTCGGCCCCTTTGACAGCGGGGAGCTTCAACAGGTTGAGTTCCTTCAGTGCGTCGGCGACTGTCGCGACCTTGGCCGCGGGGACCTTATCCGCTGCCGGCAGCCCAGAGGCACTCCCACCGACCAGACAACCGCATACCAACCAGAAGCCCCACGACCGCAGGAATGAGCGCTGAGTGTGAATCTCGTGACGATTCATGAGTGTCCCCCGGGATGTACACGACGAGGAAGATAACCAGCCTGACGCGAGTGAGGTGGTTAATTCGATAAGTGGGTGGGCAGCGCGTTGGTCAAAACCGCAGTTCTATGGTCCAAACTGCTTCAACGCGGTCTCTTTGATCCCCTTCAGGTCGAGCTTTCCGGTTCCCAGGATGGGAATCTGATCGACCTGACAGAAGCTGTCAGCGGTGGGAAGCCACAGGTTGGGCAGCCCCTTGCCCTTCAGTTCATTCAGGATCTCGTTCGGTGTCTTTTCGAGCCGGGTGTGCAGGACGATCAGTCGTTCGCCACGTGAAGGGTCTGGCACCGAAGTGACGGCCAGTTTGACTTCGACATCATCAGAGTCCGGCCTTTCGACGATCCGGGTCAGGTGATCCTCAATCAGGATATGTGGCACCATTTCGCCGCCGATCTTCGAGAAACGACTTTGGCGACCGGTGATTGAGATGAATCCCTCATTGTCGATCATTCCGTAATCACCGGTGTTGTACCAGCCGTCTTTGATCACCGCGGAGGTCTTTTCGGGTTGATTCAAATAGCCCTGCATCACGTTCGGGCCTTTGATCATCAGCAAGCCCTCTTTGCCGATTCCCAGATCCTCCATGGTGTCAGGATGAACGATCTTGGCTGCCACCCCCGGAATCGGACGTCCGATGGTGCCGAGTTTGGTTCCGATCTGGTGCGAATCGACGGTGCGATGGTCGGGGATGTTAACCGAGACGACGGGCGAGAGTTCGGTCGTGCCGTACCCCTCTGAAGGTTGTACACCGAACTTTTTGAGGAACTCTTCGGCGAGATCGAGCGGCATTTTTTCGGCCCCCAGGATGGCCATGTCGAGGTGGGCGAATTGTTCTTTGTCGATGCGTTTCAGGTAGGTCTTCAGGAATGTCGGTGTCGCAATGATGATCGTCGTTTTGTGCTTCTCACTGAGCTTACCGATGATCTTGGCGTCGAGTGGATTGAAGTGATAAACCGCCTTCGGCGCACAGCAGGCGGGCAGCCACATCGTGCCTGTGTATCCGAAGGAATGGAAGAATGGCAGCACTCCCATCAGCACATCGGTCGACTCCAGATTCAGCAGCTGGTCGACGCCATCCACGTTTGAGCCGATGTTGTGTTGAGAGAGCATGACCCCCTTCGGTTCACCGGTCGAACCGCTGGTAAAGATGATCGTCAGCAGGTCATCCGGCTTGATCTTGGTAAGGCCGAGCCAGCGGTCGAGGATCCACGAGGGCAGGTACGATTGAACGGCGGCGACGCCCTTATCAAGCCCTGTCATCTTGGTCTTGAACTCTTCGACAAAGACCCACTCGGCTCCTTCGAGCTTGATCGGCTTCTTCTCCAGGAAGCTCTTGGTCGTCAGCACGTGTTTGAGGCCAGCGTCCTTCACGCAGTGGTTGAGGACCTCATCTGTCAACGTGTAGTTCAGGTTGACCGCCGTACGGCCCGCGAGTGCGATCGCCATATTCGCCAGGTATCCACCGACCGATGGCGGGATCAGCAGCCCCACCATCTTTTCATCGGGCTGGAGAATCTCGCGGACAAGGTAACGACGCATGGCCAGCGCCGCGATCAGGACGCGACCACCGGTCAAATCCGTACCTAGAGAATCGGCGACTTTGGATCGATTGCGGTCCAACTTACAGCGACGAATGAACTGCCGAATCGGAATCAGTTCACGGGTTTTGTCTCTCTCCACAGCTTCGACTCCCAGCAGTTGAACAGCTTGGCGGACGGCGTTTGCGTCCTCGGGATTCTTGATCGGTTTTCCGAATTGAACGGAAACCGGGTAACTCGAAAGTTTGGGGAAACTGCCAAAAACCTTTCCTCCGCGGAAGCTGAAGAAACTCCCCCAGAGTCCATGCAGGTAAGCGGGAATCACCGGGCAACCGGTTCCCTCCACGATTTTCATCATGCCCCGTTGGAACTGCTGCAACTGGCCGGTTCGGGTAATCTGTCCCTCCGCAAAAATGCAGACCAGTTCGCCGTTCAGCATCGCCTCTTTGGCGGCCTGGAGCGACTTGACCAAGGCCCGGGGACCTTCGGACGCTTTGATGGGAATCACTCGCATGAGATCCGCGAACGGCTTGAGGATCGGCATACGGGTAAAGTCGGCATAAATGATGTATCGCGCGATGCGGGAGCACGCCCCCATCATCATGATGCCATCCACGAACGACACATGATTCACAACAATCAACGCGCCGCCCTGTTCCGGGACGTTCTCTCGGCCATGGACTTTCAGCCGATAAAACGTATGCGAGATTAGATACAGCAGGAAGCGGAAAGTCAGATCTGGAATGAGCCGTAATACGTAGATCAGTACCGGAATCGTCCCCAATGCCGTCACTGCAAAGATCGCAGTCGGCGACAGATGCAGGTAACTCCGCATGAAAAAGAAGACGCCCAGCGACAACAGAATGAACAGGAATGTGATGAAGTTACATGCCGCCAGAATGATGCCGCGCTGGGTCGGATCACTGCGGTACTGCATGTAGGTTTCCAACGGGATGTTAAACATCCCCGCCGCCACACCGAGCCAGAAGAGCGAACCGCCACAGAGATAGAAGCTGAGCTGCGGTTCCGTGGCGGCACGCAGCGGGTCAACCATCGAGCCGGTGATGTAGACCAGCAGCGAGCTGATCAGAATTCCAAAGGCTCCAAACGGAACGAGGCCGAGTTCCACCTTTCCCTCCGAAAGGTGGCCGGCCAGTACGCTACCGATTCCGAGCCCCGCTACGAGTACGGCGAGCAGCAATCCGACGTTCTCGACCGAGATCCCCAATACATCAGTACCGAGTGGCTCCGCATTGGCTTGAGCCAGAGATGCCAGGAACCAGAAGAACGCGATTCCGAACGTCGTCCGGACAAGTCGCACATCCTTCCACAGAATTTTCAGAGCGGGAATCGTTTCGGTCAGCGGGTTCAGCTTGAGAGTCTTGTCGGGACCTCCAGCAGCCAGCGGTGGGATGAGCAGACTGGTCAGCGTCCCCGCAAGGGCGATTCCAATCAGGGAAGCAGCTGCCGGAAGAAATGCGATCCAGGAAATCCCCGTCGCTGTGATACCGTGATCAATCACACCAAACATACGGAAGCCCGCAGCTGCTCCCAGAGCACAAGCCACAACAGTTGCCAGACCGGTGTACCCATTCCCCTCCGAGAGATGTTCACTCGGTAACACTTCGGGCATGGCTCCAAAACGCGATGGGCCGAAGAGAGCGCTCTGCGCCCCCATCAGGCCGACCGAAACGAACATCAACGTCACATTCCCATGGGCCATCACCCACACCGCAAAGGTCATGATGATGACTTCGGCGACCTTCATCGTGATCATCACGGACCGCTTGCTGAAACGGTCCGCCAGTGATCCTGCGAGTGGCATGAGGAACAGGTAAGGAATGGTGAAGGCCACTCCGCCCAGCACAAGCATCAGGGTCTTCCAGGATTCCTCCTGCGCGGCGTTCATGGGCTCCGACAGATTCCCGATCCGCTCACCAACGCAGACCGACAACCACCGCAGCAGATTGTCGTTAAACGTCCCAAGAAACTGCGTAGCCAGAACTCCGAAGAACCCCGCTGTCCATAACGGACGCCTGGTAACGGGTAACTCGTTAGGGGTGATTTCCGACGTGCTCAAAATGAAGTGGTCCGAAGGCCATAGTTGCGCGAGAAGAACTCAGATTGAATGTCCGGGAGTATATGGACAACGGCGACAGCTTGACGAGAGTATGACGCCAGATCCGCGACCTGGGAGCCATCTGATACGTCGTAACGTGAGTCACCCTCAGAAACGGGAGAGCAAACCTAATCGAACTGGTCGGGTGGGCAGGGCCGGTTCAACAGGTCAACCAGCCCCAGCTGCTCCCCCGACAAAAGCCTGACTTCAACAAGGAATAGCGATCCCCGATCAGACTTTCAGCGGCTTTCGGGACCGATTCAACCTCTCTATTGCAACTTCTTTGACCGGTTGAGACGATACACATCAGCGTTCTGCGATGTGTCATTCATGGAGTGGACCGATTTTGCCTCAACAGTCACCGTTGTCGGTTTTTTCGCTGTTCGCTGGAGCTTATACGCCCGTCCTTGGATTGAAGTCACGCCGCTGGGTTTTGCAGGCCGGACTGTCGGGGCTGGGTGCCGGGCTGGCGTCGGCTGCTGGGGCGCGAGGCGGTGAGTCGGCGGAAGCGAATGCTCGAACCGGCAGTGCCAAAAAATCTGTGATCCTCATCTGGTTGTCGGGAGGGCCGAGCCAGCTGGATATGTGGGACCCGAAGCCCGACGCACCGAGCGAGATTCGTGGCCCGTTCTCTTCGATCCCGACGACTGTTCCCGGTGTCCGCCTGACCGAGCATTTCCCGCTGCAGGCCAAGATCGCATCGAAGCTGTCGTTCCTGCGGGCTGTTGACTGCTCGATGAGCAATCACACACCGATCACGATGCAGGCGGGTAATCCACTGGCACGCCGGACCGACAATGGGCGGGATGGTGACGGGTACCCGTCGATGGGTTCGGTGGCGGCCCGATTCCGCGGGGCGAACGATCCCGATCTGCCCGCGTTTGTCGGTCTGGCTCCGCAATGGACTTCGGATGTCTGGGAAGCGGGCCACATGGGGGGCAAGTATGCTCCGGTGAACGGCGATCATCTGGCGGGGCGTTGTTCACTGCCCAAGGGGCTGGAACTGACGCGGCTGTCGGATCGCGATGCACTGCGGATGCAGTTCGACAAGTTCCGGCGGGATCTCGACAGCGGCGAGAACCTCGACAAGCTGGTCCGCTCGCAGCGGCGGGCCTACGA
>QWOR01000342.1 GCA_003669575.1 Planctomycetota bacterium
CCCGCCTCGACCCCGCCTCCGCCTCTCAGCGCGTTACCTCCGCAAGAGGATCTGCAAACGGCCTCTCGCCAGACTGGCACGCCCGACGCTCAACCGGTCGAGTCCCCCTCCTCCGCAGCGACCACAACAACGCCGAGCGTTCCCAGCGAACCGCCCCCTGCATCAGAAACGCCCGCCAATGGTCTCCAGATCGGAACCTTATTAGGCGACAGTCTGATTCCTCGTCCGCGAACCGGCCAAATCGCATCGTCTTCATCGACAGCCAAAGCCTCACCCACGCGTACCACACCCGACCCCGAATCGTCTCCGCTCACTGCCAAACCGTCAGCTGTGGCCCCATTCTGGGTGATTGCCCCCAGCACGGATGGAACGAGTCCGGCTCCCAAGTCGTATCCCTCCCTCGAGGCTGCCTGCCTCGAGGCGCCCGACAACTCGACCATCGAATTACGATTCAATGGCCCATCGAAACCTCAAATCCCCATCCGGATCGAGAGAAAATCGCTGCGAATCCGAGCGATGGACGGTTATCGCCCAATGCTGGTGTTTGAGATCTACGGACCGCTGGGACAACCAGTCGCTTCGCAAATGATTTCTGTCATCAACAGCGAGCTGGAGATCCTCGATCTCGACATTGTATTCCGTGTCCCGACCAGACGGGCGGTCGATCGCTGGAGCATCTTCTCGCTCGGATATGCCAAGAAGCTGACACTGCGCGGCGTCTCAGTCACTCTGGAGAACGTAGCCCGACAACAGCAGGCGACGCTGTTTGAGGTCAAACCGTCCTCTGAGAATCGGATCGAACGGATCATGCCCGACGGGATGCAGCGTGGCCCGCTCCAAGTCTCGATTTCCAACTCCCTGCTGCGTGGCGAAACAGACGGGTTCCGACTGGACGAGACTCACAATACTCGCATCGATGTGACCAATTCCGCCTGGGCCATTTCCGGAACACTGTTGTCCATTGATACCGTCAACAGCCAGCAGATGACTGCATCCGTTGAACCTCCCCCCTGTCAATTGAATTTCGATCACGTGACAGCGGTCACGGATGGCAGCCTGATCTCGGTGACATGCGGAAAAGCGGGAGTCATCCCGACTGTGAATGTGCGGTGCGACAACTCGCTCATCAGTTTGCTGCGGTCTGACCAGTCGATGATCTCCATGTCGGGCTCCCTCGATCTGGAAGATTGGACAGATCGCTTGATCTGGAAGGGGGCGTATAACTACCTCGATGTGAAGGGTCTCTGGTGGGAGATTGCCAGTTCCCCCAGCCGCAAATACAACGCAGCTGACTGGGGCCAGCATTGGAACAGCACCGGAAATACCCCCATCGACCAGATTCCTTTTGAGTCGATCGACATCTGGGAAAAACCTGTGTTCCATGCAGTGACGCCTCAGTCGCTTTTTCTGTTTTCGGGAGCAGACAAAGCCTATAAGGCTCCCGTCGCTGTGGATGGCACAAACGCTGGTGTCGACTGGAACCGGGCAGGTCTTCCGTCGAACCTGCCCCAGCTGAATGGATCGGTGAGTAAGTAATCGCTCCCCGTGACGGTGGAGCGGGGGATGGTGGTAATTATCGGGGCGATCCCCTCCCGCTCTGGACCGGCCTCCGGTAGGATGGTGGCCTTGGATTGGATCAAGGGAGTGCAGGAGTCGCGGAATGCCTCGTCGGTGGAGTATTGCCCCGCATGATCGCGGAGTTGTCAGTCGGATCAGTCAGGAGATGCGCTGTTCGCCACTGCTCGCTCAGGTCCTGGCCTCGCGCGGTTTGAACTCGGCGGTTCAGGCCAAGATCTTCCTCGAATCGAAGATGACCGACCTGCACTCGCCCGACCTGCTGCCGGGAATTCCCGAGGCGACCGACCGCATCGTCCAGGCGGTGAAAGCCAAACGTCGGATCACGATTTATGGTGACTACGATGTCGATGGCGTCACGTCGACCAGCATCCTCTGGCACTGTCTGAAACTTGCTGGTGCTAATGTCGATTACTACATCCCCTGCCGTATGGAAGAGGGGTACGGACTCAATCTCGAGGCCATCCGCAAGCTGCATGAAGAAGACCCGCAACGCCTGCTCGTCACGGTCGACTGCGGCATCTGTTCCGTGAAGGAAGCAGACCTGGCCCGCGAACTGGGGCTGGAGCTGGTCATCACGGACCACCACACCATGCTGGATGAACTGCCCCGCGCTGCGTGTCTGGTTCACCCTCGTCTGCCGGGTGGAAGTTATCCGTTTGGCGATCTGTGCGGCGCGGGAGTGGCGTTCAAGCTGGCGTGGGCGATCTGCTTGCGTCTGGGCGACGGAACACGGGCGACCCCGGCAATGCGTGAGTTCCTGAAGGGAGCTGTCGGACTGGCGGCAATCGGTACCGTCGCCGATGTCGTACCGCTAGTCGGTGAGAATCGAATCATCGTGCGATACGGGCTCAGCACTCTCACCGACCGGGAAAAAGTCAAAGGAAATCTGAGTCCCGAACACCTCCATACCGGACTCGACATGATGCTCAAGGTCTGCGGCCTGGATGGCAAGAAGCAGATCACCGCAGAAGACATCGGCTTCGGCATCGCCCCCCGGATTAACGCGGCGGGACGACTCGGGCAGGCCCGGCTGGCTGTGGAACTCTTGACCACGACGAACCGGCAGCGTGCCGCCCAGCTGGCTGACTATCTCAACCAGCTGAACGAAAACCGCAAGACCGTCGAACGCAAGATGATGAAAGAGGCCAAGCAGATGGTCGAGGACCACCCGGAGTGGCACGACCACGCCGCTCTGGTTCTGGCCAGTCCGGACTGGCATCCGGGGGTCATCGGCATTCTGGCCAGCCGCATCGCCGAAGCCTACGAACGTCCGGCGATCATCATCGCACTGAATGAAGCAGAGCGACTCGGCCAGGGCTCGGCCCGTTCTTTCAACGGCATCGACCTGCACGCATCGCTCACCCAATGCGCCTCACATCTGTTGAGCTACGGCGGTCACAAGGCCGCCGCCGGACTGAAGATCCAGGCTGACCAAATCAATGCCTTCCGCGAGGATTTCGTCCACAAGATCGGCCTGGTCAAACCCGAAGCCGATGCAGAGGCCGAATTGAAGATCGACGCGGAGGTCATCCTCAACGACCTCTCCTTCACGGCTGTGCGCGAGCTCGATGGGCTCGGCCCCTTTGGCAGTGAACATCGCAAGCCGATTTTCGCAGCGACCCGCTGCGAACTGGTGGAACCACCGAAGAAGATCGGCGGCGGCGAGCGACACCTGTCATTGAAGCTGCGACAGTTCAACAAGGTCATGAAGGCGATCGCGTTTGGAAAAGCCGACTGGGCTGACCAGATCGCAGCGGCCAACGGCCCGATCTCGGTCTGCTTTTCTCCAGGGCTCAACAGCTATAACGGGTATGAGACGGTCGACCTGCATTTGATTGACTGGCAAGCTGAATCGGTCCCCATGGCTGTATGAGCCGATATCGCCCGCCAGCAACTTATCGATATCTCGTCCGGGTCACTGAACTACCGCTTCGTCC
Organism: Planctomycetota bacterium; assembly: GCA_003669575.1. GTDB lineage: Bacteria > Planctomycetota > Planctomycetia > Planctomycetales > Planctomycetaceae > TH-plancto1. The sequence goes on from QWOR01000342.1 coordinate 3,516, forward strand.
GACTCGCTCGGACCTTGGCGGCAATCCGCGACAGCACCTGCTGGGCCCGCTGTTCGCCATCGCGACTCGCTGACAGCAAGGCACTCTGCATCTGATTCTGGATATTGATGACTGTTTTCCGATGCGATTCGATTTCATTCTGAGCGGAGGCCATCTGCTGCGGAGTCATCCGCCCCGACCGGGCATCCATCACCAGCTGTTCCATGCGACGCTTACTCCCCGCCATGGTCGTCACACCCGCGTCGGCTTCCTTGATGTAACGAGCGAGGCTGAGCGAGGCATCGCTTAACCAACGACGAGTCTCCTGCCATTCGCGTTTCATCTGGCTGTCGGTCGCCTGGTGCTCGTCAAAGCTCAGATCACGGTTCAGGTTCTGCAGCCTCCCCTGCAGCGTCACCAGCTGTTTACGAAGAGTGAGCAACTGGCTCCCCATCGTCATCACCGAACTCCAGTCGGCCTCGATGGCCATGGCCGAGGCAGCCCCCGGCTGCGAGGTCGCCATCGCTGGCTGGGGAGGCACCATGACCGGAGACATGACCGAGAAGGCCCCCGTGTTCAGCATGCGAACGACCACTTCGCACCACGGAGATTGTGGCGGCACCGGCTGATCCAGCTGGGGGTTCGCACCTCCCTGAGCATCGAGAAACACTCCCGCCAGCAGCACGCCATGAACCTGAACCATTTCGGCACCAGCGGCCTGTGCGACCTGCCTGAGCGTCAATCGACCACCATAGGCCTGCACGGTTTCGATGGGTACGCGCACAATCAGATCGAGCGGAGCATGTGGTGGCTTACACCAGATCCACATCCCGACCGCCGTCCCCGGTACCAGAACCAGCGATTCCCAACCCATCGATACGGGGCGAAGTGCGAAGTCCATCGTGCCGTTACTTGCCCCCTGCTGACGTGCTACTTCTTCTTCCGGAGAACGTAAATCACGTCCTCAGAACGCGGATTGATCTTGATCGGATCATCGATATCACAGAGAAAATCATACGTTTCCACACATTCGAGTGCGGGAACTTTCTTGAACAATTCACGCATCTGGGCTGCGGTGTAGGTCCGGTAGTGCATCTCGTCTTCGATCCGCATCAACCGGGTCGGGGTGTGGATATCGAGGGTCATCCCCAGATACTCCATCCGCTCCTGAAGATCGACCTTCTTGGTCCACATATGCGATGAGACGGTCAGTGTCCCCCGCTTCGCCAGCCACGACTCGCCCGCCATCGGCTTCCCTTCGGTCGGCAACAGATGCAGCCCCAGCAGGTAAATCCCCCCGGGTACCAGAGCCTCCACCATGCACTTCAGGTGGTTGACCGCATGCTTCTCGGTGGGCAGATGGCGAACCGTGTTGATGAGGTTGAACGCCGCATCGACCGGCTTCTTGAGTTGGAAAGCCGACATATCTGCAACTTCGCCGGTCTGTGGAAACCCCGCCTTCGCCAGCTTCTTGTTGCAGTAGTCGATCGCCTTCGGATTGAGGTCGTTCCCGGCGACCTTATAGCCCCTCTGAGCGAGCTTGACCATCAGCCGACCAGTCCCGCATGCCGGCTCGAACACCGACTTGACCGACCGCTGGGCATGCTTCTTGAACGCTGCTTCAAGGAACTCCGTCTCCTTCTTCCAGTCAGCCCCGAAGATCACATCGTAATAGACCGGGTAGTCGTAAATGCTCCCCGCCACCGTCTCGATCCCTGCAGGTTTCGACTTGGCAGATTTGGACTTCGCAGCAGCAGCGGGATTGGACACGAGGAATCCTTCCTGGAGGGACAATCTGAGAATGGCGGGATTCTAGCTGTTGCCCTGACGATTCGACCACCGACTTGCGTGAGTCAACGGCGAGGGCCTCCTCGACACACGCTTACGAGGGCCCTTGCTCCGCATCCAGAACGATTCACGTCCGCGATTGCACGCCGTAATCCACGCAAGAAATGTCGTGATCCGACGGACATTCACTTTCGTTCCTATGGTCACTCGAAGGAATGGATATGAACAGCGACGATGTCCTACTCAGCTTGGCAGAGCATGCTCACCTCTCCGGAACGAGTTGGCGCTCTCGGCTGATCGTCTTTGGTTTGGTCATCGACGCGATCCTCGCATGGTATTCGTGGACCGAATTAAAATATTTCCATGCGAAGGAGGTCACCGCCACATTCACAATCGTCGGCCAGTCGGAGTACTACTCCCGTCGACTTGGACATCGTGTACTGCACAGACTGCGGTATGTCTTCTTCGACTCTGCCAGCGGACAACGATATCAGCAAACCGTAGAGATCGCTCCCAAACTTGTCCCGATGGGCCAGACCATCCAAGTGCAATGGCTCCCCCGCGAAATGTCCGAATCACGCCTCGCCATCCAGTCAAAAGAATGGGTGATCCCCGTATTCGTGGGCTACAACTCGATCTTGCTCCTGTTTGCTGGCTTGATCCTCAGACGCATCTCGCAGGATATCAATGCCCAGCCATTGACTCGACAGCAGCGATGGATTCAACAAAGCAGGTTGTTAATGCCCCGCTAAATTGATGGATACGTTCGTTAACCTTGACGGAACGAGAGCAAACTCAAGCGAATCTAATCCTTCAACCGGTACAGCTGCTCTCCCGCCTTCCAGACCAGGAGGATCCCTTCGTCTTCGCGGCCGGCGTAGTCATCGAGGTTGATGGTCGCGGGGTCGCGGTAGCCCAAGTTGATGGACTTACAGACCGACTCAGGGACCTTCGAGGCGAGGGTCACCTGCACGCGGCACTTCTCCACGCCGTTCTCATAGGTCCCGCCACCACGCACATGCGTCGAGTGGGCCAGTACGCCCCACGGGTAATCCTTGAACTTATCCCACTGCTTGATGAAGTAATCACGGCAGTGGTAACCGACTTTCATCAGGTTCTCACCGTGCGTCAGCGAAATCTCATCCAGGTGCGGGGCGTAGATAATCAGCTCACCGCCATCGGCGACCACCGGCTCCAGCTTGTACATGCATTTCCCGGCGGTCCACAGCTCGTCGTACATCTTGGGAGCACACGACAACACTGTCTTGAATGGCTTGTCCATCCGCTTGATGTGGACGGTTCCGGAGAGATCGGCCGCATCGCTCCACGCCTTCTCCGGCTTGTCGTAGAAGAGTCCATGCAGGCGAGCTGTGCCGTCACTCGTCACGACGAAGGTGAGCGCCCGCTTCTCCTTCTGAATCATGTCCGCAGCCATGTTCACGACATCTCGGACCGGCGTACTCTTCACTCCAATGATCCCGACATTGGTGATCAGTGCCCCGAGCCAGTGGAAAAAGTTCAGCAGGTCGGGCCCCGAGATCCCCGGGAAGAAGTACTTGTTCCCTCCGGAGAACCCCACCACCTCATGCGGGAAGACCGGGCCGAGGACCATCAGCTGATCGTAATCCTGAATCCGCTTGTTGATCTGGACCGGAACCACCTTAGACAACAGCCCGTTCGAGGCCTTCGCGGTGTCTTCTTCGGTGAGCGTTCCGAGGGTGATTAAGGCTTCCGGATTGTCCCACTCGTGGTTGTAAAACTCGGTCTGGTAGAACAGTCGCATCCGCTCGATATCATCGATGCCGAGAAGCTTGCAGATCTGGGCCTCGGACATCGGCTTGTGCGTCCCGAGCGCGATCATCACATCGAGAGCGGCAACATGTGGCTTGATGTGCGTGAACAGCGCATCCCACAACAGCGGCAGCGGAGCGGTGCGGGTCGCGTCAGGCACAATCAGGAGAATTCGCTTTCCGGCCACGTCCGCGATCGGGACATTCTTGCGAATCCACTCACGCACTTCGTTGTCGGTGAGAATCGGAGCTGTGGTCGTCATGTGAAGCAGTGTCCTGGAGGGCGATCCGCAGAGGAACAGCTGGAAAAATCAGCGACGCGTGTAGGCCCATGCCAGCCAGCACAGAACTGGCAGCAGCACAAAAATCAGCAGACCGGCAATCAGGTTTGAACGCCAACTGTCAGGCCAACGTGCCATGGGATTCCAGCAAATCAGGAGTTACGAATCGAGCCTGACGCATTCTGACAGGGAATAGGACAGCAGCAAGGGAACAAAGGCCCCCGTCGCATGCAGAAGCCATCAGCAGCCAGCCTTCAGAGACCGTAGAACTTTTTCCGGAACCTCGGACGGGTCGATTCTGATAGGATGTATCTCCATATGTGACCGTTTGACGCAGTGAGACGGGAGTTTCCCATGTCGGTACGAATTTCGTTTCGCTTCATCGGCTTGTGCTTGGTCGTCGGCTTACTCAGCGGTCGTCCAGGTGTCGCTCAAACCACGGTTGGCGGTGGGACTGGTGGCGTCGGTGTTGGAGGAATTCGCATTGACGCGGAAGGCCTCGTGTCGGCCCTGGTCCCACTCAAAGAGACACCTGCAGCCGCCAAGAAACGACAGGCCGCCTATGAGAAGTCACCACTCGCCGAACTGTTGGGTACGTCGTCTGCCGCCCGCCGGGTCTCGCTCATCCAACTCGACGAGCTACTGACATCCACGCTCCAGTCGGGTGGCGAGATCCCCCCGGAACTGAAGTATCTCGCCGGGCTGACTCGGATCGATTACGTCGTTGTAGATCGCGAGAATAACGACCTGGCCATCGTCGGCCCCGCAGAAGGCTTCGTCCCAGATGCTCAAGGTCGTATGCGAGGCATCAATACCGGACGCCCTGTACTGAACCTGGAGGACCTGCTGGTTGCCTGGCGGACAGTCGCATCGAATCACACTTCAGTCACGTGTTCCATTGACCCGACTCCCGAGGGGATCGCTGCATTCAACGCGTTTGCCAGCCAGAATCTGGTGGCCAAGCCCAACACGGTGGGCAAGCTGTTCGACAACATGGCAAAAAAGCTCGGGCGCCAAGTGATCAGCGTCAACGGTGTCCCCAAGCATACTCACTTCGCCATGGTGCTGGTCGAAGCCGACCTCCGTATGAAGCGTATCGCTCTGGGCAAGGATCCCTCCCAGGTGAAGGGCGTGACGAGTCAGCTGCACTTCCAACGCTCAGGTGGCAGCACTCTCAGCCGGTGGTGGTTTACACCGTTGTACGATCCGATTCAGGCCAACGAGGACCGTTCTCTGTTCCGGCTGTCCGGGCAACGGCTCCAGTTGCTGGCTCAGGACGAGTTCACCAACTCACAGGGCAACCGAGCCAAAGCCCCCTTCACGAAGCAAGGCAGCAACCAGTTCGCCCGGCAATTCACAGACCATATTCCCGAACTGGCGATTGCTCATCCGGTCTTCGCGGAGTTGCAGAACCTGTTCGACTGGATGGTTGTCTGTACCTTGATTCGCAATCATCAGCTGGATGAGGCGGTCCACTGGCAACCAGCCGTCCTGAGCAACACTGCCCGACTCGCGACGCAGGCCTACCCTTCCCCCGATGGTGTCGATGCGGTGGCGATGACCAACCGTGTCGGCCAGACGGTGTTTGGTCTGGTGGGTGGGGTTGAGCTCAACGCGACGGAAGTTGTCTTACAGACGACTCGCCTCGAAGCTGCCCCACTTCACGCCATCCCGGCAAGACATGCCTCTCGCCCATGGAACGACTGAGCCGACCTGGTCTCTCCATTTCGGAGCCACGACTGCCACTCATCGAGCGACAAAATGTTTACGAACCGGGGCGGACGGAGGGTGGACGAGAAACAGGGCTGACATCTTCGTCTTCGTCCTCATATTCCAGATGAAAATGATGGAGCCAGCGATGCATTACCGGGGCCAGCATGATGGCCATGATCGTCAGGAATGCGATCCCGCTGTAGAGCGCATAAAACGTCGCGAACAGTTTTCCTCCAGTGGTCTGCATCTGATCAACTGGTCCCATCCCAGTCAGGATCATCGCGGCATTCAACATCGAATCGACCCAGCCAATATTCTCGAAGTAATGGTACCCCGCACTACCAAAGGCGAGCGAAAACGCCACGACCAGAAGTGTGATCCCGAAACTGCGTCCCATCCGCATCAGAAATGCGTATCGCGACAACAGGTCATCGTTTCGCCGCTCAAACATGTTTGCGATCTCGTGGAGGTTGAGGTGGGACAGCGGAAGAATCACGCAGGGCTTCCACTCGCGAGACAAACTCTTCGGGCATCCCCGATCTCAATCGAGCCTCTCGCTGGAAATCGTCGCCGTAAGACTTGCCGGCATTCATCGGCCATTTCAAGTGGGCACAAAACGCCTCCCACTCGGTCTCAGTCCGATTCTTGAGCGTTTTCAACCAATGCATGCCAAACGAGACATGTTCGATCTCATCCTCGTGAATGCGACGCATCAGAGCGGCACTCCGCGGATCACCGACGGCGAGAAACGCCCTCTCCAGTTCGAGCGAGTGATCGAGGTTGCGGGCCTCGAACACCAGTGGCAGCACGGCAATGTAATCGAGCAAGTTGTCAAACGTCCGTGTCTGTTTCCAGATGTAGCAATTGACCGGCAGTTCGCCAAACTCCAGCCCCAGACGTGACGCCCGCTCCATGTGCATTCGCGTGTGCCGCTGCTCATCGGCCATCACACGGGCGATCCCGGCCCGGAACTCCGCCGGGGCATTGGGAAACGCCAGCAGCACCCACGCCATGACCTCCAGAGCCTGCAACTCGTGATTGGCCATGATGTGATGGGCCACCGCCCGTTTCCCCTCCTCGGACAGAGCCAGCGGATGCGGCATCGATGGCGTGGTCCGGGGAGCTGCGAACTGCAGATTCGCCGGGCGTGAAGGGACCTCCACCCGCAGCGGCTCGCCAGGGCTCCTGTCCTCAATGCCGCCCGTCAACGGCTCCAGCTTGGAGGCGATCAGAGGCGTCAGCAGGATGCGTTCCGCAAAAGCTCTCAACTCCATCAGCACATCTCAGTAAATGAGTTCATCCACTTCATGAATCCGCAGTGTCCCCCATCGAGGGGGAATCGTCTACTCAGGCTTTTGATCTCCAAGAATCACGGACGCTTCCGCCTACCGCATCTCCCTCTCGACAGAGCGAATTTTGTCTCCGAAATTGCTACAATTCGGTTTCCCACCCAAATGCCCACCTTGACCCCCGGAGTCCCCCATGCCCCGCCTGATTCTGAGTTCACTGGCTGCGCTCCTACTCGCTTCTGGAATCACTTCAGCTGCGCCCACGAAGACCATTAAGGTCGGACAGAGCCCGGAGAGTGTCTGTCGCGGTTGGGGGGGCAAGCTCTACGTCACCATGATCAATGGTGACCAGCCCGGTGATGGCGAGGTCGTTGAAGTCGACGGCGAGTCGGTCAAGCCGTTCGCCAAGGGGCTGAGCGACCCCAAGGGCATCGTCTTCGTCGGCAACCTGCTGATTACCTCCGATGGCACCATGATGTGGAAGATCGCCCAGGACGGTACAGCCACGAAGCTGGTCGAGGCGAAGGACTTTCCTGCCCCGATCGAGTTCCTGAACGATGTCGCCGTCGCTGAAGATGGAAAGAGCGTTTACGTCACCGAAATGAGTTCTCCCGGCCCGATGTTCGACCCCAGTGGCGAACGCAAGCTGTGGGATCTGGACAGTGAGCAGGCGAAATCGCTCCCGGCCAAGGGCTGCGTCTATCAGGTGTCATTAGACGGCAAGGTCAAGCAGGTTGTTCCTCCGGGTAATGTGGCTCTGCGTTTCCCGAACGGGGTCACAGTGGGACAGGGAGCATCCGATAAACAGCTCTACGTCGGCGATTTCTTCACCGGCCAGGTCCACGTCCACAAGGACGGAAAGCTGCAGTCGGTCGTTTCGGGAGTCCGTGGTGTCGACGGTCTGGCCGTGACTCCCGACGCGATCTATATCTCCAGCTGGAATCAGGGCAAGGTCTGGAAGTTCGATCGCAAAACCCAACAACTGAAAGTCGTCCACGAAGGTTTGACCACTGCGGCGGACTTCTTCTACGACGAAGCTCATCAGCAGTTGATTGTTCCCGACATGTTGGCTGGTACTCTGGTGTTCCTTCCCGTGAAGTAACTCCTGGTGCCTGCCCGCCCCGGCCCTTCCTTTTCTGTCCGAGCCCCCATGATCCATTTTGACAAGGTGTCGACGCTCTGCTTCTTCGCCAGTTATCTGGTGGCATTGGGGCTGGAACTGACTCAGTTCCTGCGATCCAGCAGGATCAACCGCTGGGCAGCGATTGGGTTTACCGGAGCCGGACTGATCGCGCAGACGATTTATCTGGTCCATCGAACACGCGAGTCGGGGATGCCTCCACTCGTCGGTTCGATGCACGACTGGTTGCTCGTGCTGGCCTGGGTCGCCGCGGCGGTCTATCTCGTCCTGATGCTCAAAGATCGACATCTTGGGCTGGGAGTTTTCCTCCTTCCGCTGATCCTGTTGCTTGTCAGTTCATCCACGCGGATGAGCAAGGTCTCTCGTGTGCGGGATGCTCAGTACGCCGTCGAAATGCTCCATGCTTCGCTGCTGGTGTTCGGCATCGCGGGGGTTGCCATCGCATTTTTGCTAAGCCTGATGTATCTGGTGCAGCACAACCGTCTGAAGCATAAGACCCCCGACCCCGACAGTTTCCAGCTCTACAGCCTCGAACGTCTGGGGCGGATGAACTGGTGGGCCGTGGTGGGATCCGCTCCATTCCTGACGCTGGGTCTGGCCAGTGGTGTGTGGCTGGCCTGGAATTCGCGGACCACGTCGACTCCGGTCGATCTGCTTTCACCGGGGTATGTCGGGTCCGGAATCATGTGGCTGGCGATGATGGCATTGTTCGGTTGGCTCGTCAGTCGCCAACAGTCATCGGGGAAAATCGTCGCGTGGAGAACACTCTGGGCCTGTGGATTCCTGCTCGTCACGTTCTTCTGTTTTGAGATGTTCTCCAGCGGCATTCATGGCCAGAAAAAGGCCCCTGCTCTCCCCAACCTCAGCCGGATCTGGTTCCCGGAGGCTCACACATGAACCTCCAGGTCGTTTACTGCACACACCAGACGGCGAGTCTTTCCGTGCGAGAACGTCTGGCGTTCTCGTCACCCGATCACCTGTCGGATGCGTATAACGCACTCAAGGAACGCTTCCCGCAGTGCGAATTCGTCATTATCTCGACTTGTAATCGGGTCGAGATCTACACCGCTCACGATGCCCCTGGCAGCGGCCCCAACCTGCGGCAGATCGCCCAGTTCCTGTCGGAATACCACGACGTTCCGCTCGACGACTTCTATTCCGAGCTGTCGGAGAAATCGGGCACTGACGCCGTCAAACACTTGTTCGACGTGGCCAGCAGCATCGACAGCATGGTGCTGGGCGAAAGCCAGATCGTGAACCAGGTCAAATCGGCCTACGATGCCGCGGCCCGCGCGACGGCTTGCGGCCTACTGACCAACACCCTTTTCCAGCGGGCGCTCACGGTTTCGGGACGCGTTCGGACCGAAACCCGACTTTCCGAGGGACGTATCTCGATCGCCAGCGTCGCTGTCATCGACTTCGGCAAGAGCATCTTCGACAGCTTCGCCGACAAAACGGTGCTCGTCATCGGCGCCGGAGAGATGGGCGAGGAAACACTGCGTTACCTCAAATCGGAAGGGGTCAAGCGCATCCTCGTCTGCAATCGAAATCCAGACCGTGCCCTGCGTCTGGCCCACGAGTTCGGCGGCATCGCCCGCGACTGGGCGACACTCGACGACTGCCTCGCCGAAGCCGACGTGATCGTCAGTACGACAGGTGCCGACAGACCGATCATTGATGTGCCGCGTTTCAAAGCCGTCCGCAAGAAGACCGGCGACCGTCCGGTATTCATTCTCGATGTGGCTGCCCCGCGCGACTTCGATCCGGCAGTGGGGAAGATCGACGACAACGTCTTCCTGTATGACATCGACGACCTCGAAGCGACCTGCCAGCGGAACCGCAAGAACCGGGCGCACGAGATCGAAGTCGCCCTCAAAATCATTGAGGAAGAGACGGCACGATTCGTTCACGACCTGAACCACAAATCGACTGGCCCGATCATTAAACAGCTGCGTGAGCACTGGCAGGATATCAGCCGCCAGGAGCTGGACCAGTTGTTCCGCAAGTCCCCGAATCTTGCGGAACCCGACCGTCAGGCGATCGAACGCACCGTCGACCGGATCGTGAACAAGCTGTTGCATCCGCCCCTGGAAGTCCTGCGGGACGAGTCGAGAGACGGAACACCACACGGGCTGCTCGACGCGATTCGTCGCCTCTTCCGCATCTCGGGATGACCGTCGGCAGTTTCATGAGCTTTCCGACAGCCAGTCACTCCGCCTCTTGAGGATGTCCGCGGGGCGGGTATGATGAGAGCTCACAGACGCTCGTTCGAGCGATCCTCAGCTCACTCTGAATAGACCGCATACGATCATGCCTGGCGAAGCAATCCTGGATGTTTACTCGATCGGCCCGACGACCGTGGTTGGATTTGGAGGGCGTGATGTCCTCGATGGCGTCAACCTGGCGGCCTGTCGTGAGGAGATCGTGGCACTCATCGCCCGCGAACATTGCCGGGTGCTGGCGTTCGATCTGACCGGAGTCAAACTCATCCCCAGCGGCCTGCTCGGCCTGCTAGCATCCGTGCGACAGCTCGGAACCGAAGTCCACCTCTACAATCCCTCCGATGATGTGCGGGAAGTTCTGGCGGTCACCAACCTCGACCGGCTGATGCCTGTCCACGATATCGATCTGGATTAATGCGGGATCGCGATCGGTAAGGTTATCCACATTTCCATTCCGCCCCTGACAAATGTCGGGGGATACGAATCTTATGCAATCTGCCTCTGATGAAATCCTGACGATCTCCTCACCACAAGATGCAGGACTGATCCCCGAGCGTTGGAGTCGTGTTCTGTCGCTGGCTCAGGAGCTGACCAGAAATCTGCTGCCGGGTCTCGCATTTCAAGTCACGGTTCAGGGCAAGACAACTGGCGAAATACAGTTTGGGCAGCAGTCGCCGGGAACAAACACCTCTCCGCTGCGTCCCGACTCGATCTTCCTGTCGGCCTCGATCACCAAGCCCATCGTCGCCATGGCAGCCATGCGACTGGTCGAGCAAGGTGAGATTGCCCTCACCGAACACGTCTCGGAGTTTCTCCCGCAATTCAGTGACTCTTCAAAGCGGGGGATCACGATCCGGCATCTGCTCACGCACACCTCGGGGCTTCCCGACATGCTGCCGAACAATCGAGCCCTGCGGATGACGCAGTCGCCGCTCGCGAGCTTTGTCGATGGAACATGCCAAGTCACCCTCGACTTTCCGCCCGGTCGCGGCGTGCAGTACCAGAGCATGGGGTTTGTCTTGCTGGCTGCCATCATCGAGAAGGTGACCGGCACGACGCTCCCAGCATTCCTCAATAAGGAGTTCTTTGGCCCCCTGCACATGCGAGACACAGCGCTCGGTGCTCCCGACGAGTGGTTCCAGCCCGGCGGCAAAGCGGAACGTCTCGCGACCGTCAATGTGCCGGAAGAGCAGCAATGCGGCACGGACTGGAACTGGAACAGCCGGTACTGGCTACAGCTGGGGGCTCCGTGGGGCGGACTGCTGACGACGACAAGCGACCTCATCCGCTTCGGCCAGATGATGCTTGAACGGGGCAACGCAGGCCCGGTGCGTATTTTCTCCGACGCAACGATTGCAGCTGCGACGACGAATCAGCTGCTTGTTTATCCCGATGTCCCGGAAGCGGATCGACGCTGTCGCGGATGGGGGTATGGCTGGCGAATGAACTGGCCCGCCCATTCCGCGTCATTTGGTGACCTGCTCGGACCGCGCGCCTATGGCCACTGGGGAGCGACGGGGACGATGTTCTGGATCGATCCAGAACGCAATGCGTCAGCAGCCATCCTCTCCACCCAGCCTCTCGACAAGCAGAGCGGTCCGGCACTGATCAAGTTGAGTAATGCGATCACAGCTGCGATTCGATAGCTGCTGTGGGGCTGTTCGAGCCCTGCCCCGCCCGCGGTGAATGAAGTTCGCTGCGGGGGGCAACGCACAGACCTACTCTTCCGGCAAGTCGTCGTCTGCGCACTCACCCAGGATGTTGTCCTTGAAATACATCCATTCCTCATCGTCATCGGCCAGCAGTTCGATGGGGTAAGGCTTCTCTTTCTGCGGCATGGCATTGATTCGCACTGCCGCTTCATCCACGCTGCTGGAGTAGAATACCCACTGGCGTGACCCCTCAGTCGTGATGACACACACGAGTGCCGATTGAAAATCCTTCTCCAGGGCGTCGGTCAACAGATCTTCGAAGTCATCAATCGACTCGAGTTCGCTGTCCTTGGGCATGCCGCGTTCATCGCTCTCGTAGTTCCAGTTCACCAGCAGCAAATGCGGATATCCGGACACGTCCTCAACGGTTCGCAATTCCGAACGGAAGCGGACGACGAGCGGCTGGTCGCCATCTTCGCCTTCAGCCACTTTCCACTGGTCACGAGTAATGGCTTCTTGAACTTGTGAGGACGGCATGGTTCTTCCAGGGGCAACAACCATCATGCAGATCAGAATCAGTGCGAATCTCTGCATGACTCAGGATAGAATTCCTCTCTCTGCATCTGCTGGAGGAGAAATTCAGGAGGGCAGCATGACAGTCGGTCTACGCGATTGCAACCGGGTCTGTCTGAATGGCGAAGACACTCCCTCCCAGCAATTCATGCGCTGCTTCGCAGGCCTCCCATTCGCATCAGCAAGGCTGAAGCCAGTGACTACTTCCTTCGAGATAACAAGCGGTATCATCCGCTGAGGTGCTTTTACGTATTCAACTCGTGATGGGACATGGTTCATGCATTCCTGGAACTTGCGACCGGCTCTGATTCTGTCCGCATGGGCTCTCTTCGCGTCATCGGTTCTCGCAGCTGATCCCCCGCGCGAGATCGTCTTTGAGACCGGGGTGGAGTACTCGAACCCGGACAACCAGCATCTCGCGATGAACATTGCCCGGCCCAAGACGGCAAACGGCCTCCGTCCCGCGATCCTATGCATTCACGGTGGGGGTTTCCGTGCCGGAACTCGTGAGGGGTACGATGGACTCTGCAAGCAGCTGGCCGAGCGTGGTTATGTGGCGGCCACGACATCGTACCGTCTGGCCCCCAAGTACCAGTTCCCTGCAGCGATCCACGATGTCAAAGCTGCCGTGAGATTTCTGCGGGCGAATGCTCAGACCTACCAGATCGATCCCGACAAGATTGGCGTCGTTGGCGGATCAGCAGGCGGCCATCTGGCTCAGTTTCTGGGAGTCACTGGCGGTGTGGCTCAGTTTGAAGGGGACGGCGGGAACCCCGGAGTCTCGAGCAAGGTCAGCTGTGTTGTGAACTTTTATGGCCCGAGCGACTTCACGAAGTCCTATGGCAAGAGCGTCGACGCGGCCGAGGTGCTACCACTCTGGTTGGGCGGGGATCTGAAAACGGAGCTTCAGAAACACCAGCTGGCGAGTCCCCTGAACTGGGTCACTCCCGAAGCGGCGCCGACTCTGCTGATTCATGGCACCGAGGACCCCTATGTCGCCTTTGAACAGGCCACATGGATGCAAGCTCGTTACCAGCAGGTCGGCGGTGAGGTGGAGCTATTCAAACTCGAAGGCGCTGGCCACGGCTTCAAAGGTGCTGATGCCGATCGGGCCAACGCCGCGATGTTTGAGTTTTTTGACCGACACTACCGGCCAGCCAATTGAGGTGCCTGGAAAGTCAAACTCTCCTTGGGAGCAACTGCTCCGACCACGACCGACAAAGCGTGCAATACCGCAGGGTGGTAAGTCGCGCCGACATCCGTCATCAGTTCGGCAATGACATATTCTGGTGCGTCATTGGTCTCTTCCTGAATTCTGCAATAGGCCCGGACGACCTGAATGATCCGGCTCCCGAACGGCGTCGCGTCGGTATCACCGACGAATGAGATCGACGGAGCAACCAGTGGGAACGCCCCCTGCAACACTTCCCCGAGCGATCGAACCAGTTCCGGCCCGGACACAGTTCGCTGCTGCTCGCCATCCGACTTCAGTTCACCCACGGCTCGTTTCACGATTCGTGCGGTGATCTCCACGTTCTCGATGTCAGCCAGAACAGCTGCCACACGGATGTTGTCGGATTCTCTTGGCTCCAACCGGAGCTTGTGAGCGACTTGCTCGCACAGGCGTGCGACTCTCTGACTGCGGTGCTCCAGCTGTGGGTTCACGCTTTGCAGGTAGCGGGACAGAATCTCCACGACACCGCCCTGGGCTTCGCGAGCTTCTGCCACCTTATCTTCCAGATCGTCCTTCAGCGTACCGATCAGGATCGCGGTCAGGCCGAGTACGGCTGCCCAAACAGTAATCGTCAAACCGACAATCACTGGCGAGTTAGTCGCAGAGAAGCCATCCACATCACCCGATATCAGCATGGCAGCGGAAATCGCCGACAATAGAGCCAGAGCCCCCGCGCGATATCGCCCCAGAAAGAAACCCGCCAGCACGATGGGCAGGAAATGGAGATTCAGAACGACCACTTTCGCGGCAGGCAGCAACGTGAGCAACACAGAACAGCCAATGGTGGTAACCGTCAACATCACCTCCAGGTAATGCTCTCTGCAGAATTCGCGAAAGCGTTGCATGCGACTGTATGGCATTGTGACTCCAAAGATGTCTTAAGGGAGGACGTGGTAGCCCGGGGATCCGGCAATCACGCTGGTGACGGCCTCGATGAGATCTCCGGCCTCCTCTGTCATCAGATCCTCAACCCGGTCTTCACCTTGATTGTTTCTTGACGGGCTCGATTCATCCGGCGCGCGGAGTGAAATGGCGATCTCTTCAAACTGAGATTCGATCGAAAGAAAGATGTCGACGAGATGGGGGTCGAAGTGTCGTCCCGCTCCCTGCTTGATCTTCTCCACAGAGATTTTGTGCGAGTAAGGCTCTTTGTAGACGCGCCGGCTCGTCAGAGCGTCATACACGTCAGCGATCGTGACAATCCTTGCGGAGAGCGGAATCTCCTCGCTGTGAAGTCCGAATGGATACCCCGTTCCATCCCAGCGTTCATGGTGGTAGAGGGCGATCTCACGGGCCTGCTGCAGGAAGATTGACTCGCCGAGGCGGCGCTGAATCTGTTCGATACAGTCTGCGCCAATTCGGGGATGCAGACGCATGATGGCAATCTCGTCTTCCGTCAGTCTCCCTGGCTTGAGCAGCACGTTGTCGGGAATGCCCACCTTGCCGATATCGTGCAGGGCAGAGTTAATCCCAATCGAAGACACATACCCGGCCGAGATCTGTTCACGGTACTTGGGATGCCGCCGAATCGCGGTGGCCAAGCGTGTCGAGTATGCGGCGATTCGCTCCAGATGGTGGCCAGTGTCTGGATCTCGAGATTCCGCCAGTTTGGCGAGACCAAAGATCACAGCATCCCGGGTGCGAATCAACTGCTGAGTTCGCAGGTAGACTTCATCACGAGACTGCCCTTCCTGCTCCTCGTGCTTTCCGTAGAGACGCGTAATCAGGATCCAGGCGACCGTCGCCTGCAGTCCGAAGGTCCAGACAAAGATGTTGGCCCCGATCAGAATCGAATCTCGAACGGAATGATTTCCAGCAGAGGTCTGTGCCAGAATGATCTGCTGCCGGGTATGCACCACCAGCCCCGCAGCCAAGCAAGAAGCTTGGGCAATCAAGAGCATCAGAAGGAAGCGGGTTTTGCGATGCATCATGTCTCGAAATGATGTCGTTAGGAGCAGCAACAAAACCCTAGGCCACGATTACAAGCGTCCAGAGAAATGAAATTCTTTTTATCCTGAACCTCATGTTGCATTATTACACCATGGGGAATACGAGTGTCGTAGCGGAACTCGCAAGATTACGATTCGTATCGACTAGAACGATTCAACCAGCATCAGCCCCAGCAATACGCCTGACTCACACGCGGAATACCGCTCGTTTCCGGCACAATGCGTGCAAACGGCCTCAGCGATCTCCGAAAGTGTAATTTGACAATTGACGATACCCGTAAATCCTCCATTCAATGTGCGAGTCGTTATTGGCAATTGCGACGAACGCATTAAACCGAGGTCGTTAATACGTGAGAGAACTACTTCTTCCATCGAGTAACCGATTACATCACCCGCGTCGTCCCGGTAATTCCGGGGCGACGCGTCGATACCAATACGGCCTGCCGTCGACCACTCCACTAGCTGCAATAGGAATCGAACACGCGCACATTGCGCCAGTTGGGCTTGTTCTCTTCGATGAACTTCAGGTGATCCGGAGCCACCTGATACTGATCGTGCGCCGCCTTGTCCGTAAAGACGACGTGCAGAGCCACCTGATACATCCGGTCATTCACAGGGCGAGCGAATTCATCGCCGACCTTGCCCGCAGCGAAGAACACCACACCGGGATGGTCTTTCAGGTACTTCTGACAGGCGGCGAGCAAGCCATCGACCTTGGCGGGCGAAGAGTCTTCCAGAGTGAAGAAAACGTTGTGAACCAGCATGGGA
Source organism: Planctomycetota bacterium (assembly GCA_003669575.1). Lineage (GTDB taxonomy): Bacteria > Planctomycetota > Planctomycetia > Planctomycetales > Planctomycetaceae > TH-plancto1. The sequence continues at coordinate 19,895 of QWOR01000342.1, forward strand.
GTTTCAGTGGACAGAGTTGAAGGATGCCTGGCGTCAACGCGAACAACTCGCCTTCATGCCGGGGCAGGAAATCTTAACCTAGAATCCGGAGCCCCCGCCACCACTCGCCGGCACACTTACCGGTGGGGCTGAACTGGGAGGTGCCGAACTCGTGGGCGGCGCCCCGGCCGATCCCGTCGAAGTCGCATACTGTTCGCGACGCTGGGCATATCGAATGGGAAACGACGACCAGATCTGACGAGTTCCGGGGTCTCCTTCAATCCGGTCGAAGGTCGCACCATCAAAAATCGGCCCGGTGGAGCCAGATCGCATGACATGTTCGCTGACATACTGCGTGAACCCCAGCCACTGACGATCGGGAGCCAGAGCGTCAAACAGATTACTTCGTTCCGGACGGAAGCCGATGAATTCACGACTTAACGGTGCGGTATGCAAAGCTGTCAACAAGATGGCCATGACCATGTACCCGGTCGCCGCTCCGAACAGCCAGCGAGTCTCATAGACAAGCCCGGACACGTCGAGAGATGTAGGCATGATACGGTCAGTGACCTCACGCAGCGCCCATACGCTAATCGCAAAGACGCCCAGCAATGCCATGATGTCGACGCGGTGCTGCCACTCGTAGCCACTCAGTACTCCCTGCAGCATCTCAGCCACCGGCTCAAATATGTTCATCGCCAGCAGCCCAGACAACAGGACGCTGAAGAACACCATAATGGCCCCCCAGGGGCCCTCTCCGGCAACAGCCCAGGTCACTCCGGCAAAGATCAGAATCAGAATCAGGTCGATCATGGTTACTTCACCACCCGCACGATTTCTTCGACCGAGGTCACTCCACGAACAACCAGCCGGACGCCCTCTTCCATCATCGTGAGCATACCGGACTTCCGAGCCTCGGCACGGATCGCCGACAGCGACTCGGTTTCGCGAATCATTTCTCGCATCCGCTCATTGACGACCAGGTGTTCAAAGACACCAATTC
>QWOR01000072.1 GCA_003669575.1 Planctomycetota bacterium
GGTCGAGCAGCAGCGAAGTCGCCCCGCGCTGGATCGCATCGGCAATGAATTCCCGACCATGACGAGCCGACCCTGGAAGCGCGGCAAACATCGCCCCAGGCTGGATTTCCGACGATGAGCAGTCGACATCCCGGACCCGCAAATCTGCACAGCCCACAAAGCTGGCAGTCGGGAATAGATGTCTCATGCTGACGGTCATCAGCGGCCGCATACTGACTCGTAGGAGAGGAGGCTGGGGGGTGGAAGCTGTTAATGATTCTGCCCATTGCGTTGATTTGGTCAAGACGGGTCCTCCTCAACAATCCACGATTAACGATCAGGCAAGATTTGTGAGCTAATATCACTAGACATCCCTCGGAAGCCGCCATCTCTAAACTTCGGCAGCTGCGACTTGGCACGCAGGCGAATGCACACTGATCTGGGCAGAAATTGAATAAGGACGTATCCTCGCGACCAGATTTGCGGTCAACGAGTAGGACGCTGCCTGATTTCAGGGGTCTGTCGAGAGTTCCGATGGCGGAAGATCAATCACTTCCATTCCCGTTTCGCGTCGTCGTCAATCCGTCCGTAAAGAGCGAGACGAACGAAGCGGAACTCGAACCTTCGCCGCCGGATGATGCGGACGAGGGGTGGGATCTCGACGATATTGAGGCGGCGTACCAGCAGGCACTGGAGTCACTCGACTCCCTCGAAGCAACAGTGGCCGATGTGGTCGGTGAACCGCAACTGCCTCCGGAAGACGAGCCACTCACGGAGGCCACTGCTGGCCTGCCCACCGCAGGCACCCCGGCTCCAGACGCTTCGCAGTCGTTTTTCACCAGCACCCCGATGGAGTCTCAGGCACCGACGGTGACCTCGCGGCAGGTCCTGGAAGCCCTGCTCTTTGTGGGTGGAAAAACACTCCCCTCTCGGCAGCTGGCCGATGTCCTCTCGGGGAGTACGAGCAGCGAGGATGTTCTGCGTCTGATCGACGAGCTGAATGAAATCTATGACTCGGAGAGCCGGCCCTATCGAATTGAGCTTGAGGAGGGCGGCTATCGCATGCAGCTGCGCAGTGAGTTCGAGAAGATCAGGCACCGCGTGTATGGGGTTGGCCCCCGCGAAGTGAAACTCGGCCAGGAAGTCCTCGAAATCCTGTCGTTCATCGCCTACTCGCAACCGGTGTCGCAGGACGAACTGGATGCACTCGGCCGCGAGGGAACATCCGCGATTGTCCGGCAGCTGCTACGTCGCGAACTGATCCAGCTGAAACGTGGTGACCAGACCGAAGTCTGCTACGAGACGACGCCACGCTTCCTGGAAGTCTTTGGTCTGCGATCGATGCAAGACCTTCCCTTACCGGGTGACTTCGCGTTCAAGTAAGCAGCCTGAATATGCGTCGCGGCGAACATACAGTGGGACAGGCATCTCTGTCTGTCCCGTGTGGGGATTTCAGGCTTTTTAGCTGAGTGTTCAGCTACTTGGCCGCCGCAGCTTCCCCGCCCGCGACAGTGATGGAACTTGAGTTCAGCAATTCCACCACATGCCGGGTGATCTCCTCATGGATACGTGGGTCCCACTCCGCGGCGATGTGTGCATGAACATCCAACGCGGCGTTGTATTTCGGCCCACCGGGGATCTGAAATCCGTGGACTTCGTCCCCCAGATCCACATTGATCAGGCGATCCATTCGCGGCAATTCCCTCCAGCCAAAGACGTTCCGCGTGTAGTAATTCCGAGCCATTTTAATGGACTCAGGCAGAACAGTCGGTCGCTTCGCTGCCGCTCGTCCCAGAGATGAGGGGTCAAGAAACACCACGAGATCAATCGGGATCTCAGGTTCCGCCAGCGTACGGCAGACCTCCCACGCCGTGTGCCCACCCCAGCTGTTGGCCACAATCGCCAGTCGCTCCGCGGGGAACTGTTCGTGTCGGTCGCAGACGAACTCGGCGATCCCGGCAGACAGTGGAGCGTCCTCATGGATTTTTCCGGCCCGCGTGCCGTTCCAGTTGAAATACTCGGTGGCGATACCCCGGCGAGCCAAATCATCGGCCAGCTGATACATCCCGCTCTGCCCTCGACCGCGGGGAGCAGTGCCCTGGATCTGTTCGGGACTTGGATCAGAGTCGATCCCACCGATCAGGATCGCGCAGACCGGTGAAGAAGCAGGTTTCGGCGGAGTCGTATCGCCTGCGCAGAGCGATCCGCAAAACAGAATGGCGACAAGGAAGGAACTGCGAAGAGTATACATACGTGGAACCCCTTGCAGAGAGCAGTACGGCACAGCCACTGGCTCTACACTCACCATGCCGACAGGAGCCGGCGACCACCGCTCTCCTCGCATGAACGTGTCCGCTACGCCGCATTCACCAGCTGACCGTACTCATCCAGGTTCAAGCTCGACACCTCATCAATATGGACGGCCTGAGATGGAGCCGACGGATATGAGATATCGGGCGGAACCGAGGTCATGATCTCCAGTTGCAGCAGCAACCCGCGGATGATGTTCTCTGCTTCAATCTTCTCGTCACGCCAGCGATCACGAGCGGCGGTCCATCTGTTCTCGGCCAACTGGGAGTTGGCTCGTTCGCGGGTTAACGCTTCTTCTGCAGCCTTCAACTGGTACTCGCGCTGGCTGACCCAGTTCGTCAGCACTTCCCGCTCGTCGTGGAACTCGTCCCGCAGCCGAAGGAGCGACTGACGAGTCTCTTCCAACTCGTCCCGCTGATGAACCAGCGACTCGCGAACATGTTTCCACTGCTCATGCAGTTGAGCTTGAACCTGCTGAATCAACGCATCGGCTTCTTCGGTGCCAACGGATCGATCGATTTCCGCCCGGACCTGTTCGACAATGACGCGTTGTTCGAGGATGTCCTGATTGGCTCGCTCGGCAGCCTGACGGAGTTCTTCGACCTTCTGAGCCTTGATGTCGCAGGCTTCCTGACGCTGGGCCAGATCAGCGGAACGCCGTTCGAGTTCCGCCAGATTCGCTGCCCGATCCTGTTCGAAGGCCTGCCACTGTGACTGCAGCAACTTCCGGCTTTCTGCGATCTCGGCGTCGACGTTTGTCTTCGCCTGCTGGAGCAGTTCCCGCTCCTGCTCGATCGATTGTTCGCGTTGAGTGACCAGATCCCGGTAGCGGCGGACGTGAGCCAGACGCAGGCGGATCGATTCTTCGACCTGCTCCATCCAAACACGCTGACGCTGGCGCTCCCGCTCAAGATCGCGACGCTGATCGGCCAGATCGCGACGCACGCGATCGAGATGATCCTCGTGGAACCGGGCTCGCTTCTCGACATCGATTTCGCGGCGGGTGACTTCTGCCTCGCGGCGATCAATCTCCGAGAGTTTCTCGGCCCGCAGGCTCTCCATCTCGCGAAGGCTGTTTTCGTACTGAAGTGATTGAGCCGATTCAAACTCGCTCTGACGTCTCTGCAGTTCGCGGCTGTCGAGTTCCAGCCGGCGTGTCGCTTCTGACAGATCGCGACGTTCCTGTTCGATTTCGGAGGCCAGCTCCGATTTCATCGCGGCTCGGGCCGCTGCCAGAGACTCCCATTCCGTCGAAAGTGACTTCTCTCTCGACTCGACTTCGGCCGTGTAGGCTTCAAAACCCGCCTCACGCTCGGCGAGCTTGATTTCCCGAGCCCGCAACTCCTGTTCGCGGCGTTCCGCCTCTTCGTTGAACTGCTGGCTCCACAGACGCAGCGAGCGCCGCTCCTGGTCCATGGACGAGAGCTGGCTGTTGAGGTTCTGCTCGCGGCGGTCGAGTTCCGCCAGCTGGGTGCGGAGGTGCTCCAGGATCCGGCCGGCATGCTGCAGGGCCTGATCGTCGCGACGTGGTCCGCTTTCCGCGCCAAACCGTTGGCGCAGATCGATCGCCAGTGGCTCTGGAGTGACAGGGGCGTCCAACACTTCGCTCATGGGAGTCCTTCCCGAGGCTGATCAACGGTCGGCTCTCCGTCCTGGAGAGCGAACGCTCGTATACCCCTCGCGCATCGACCGAGGCAAGACCGGGTCGCGGGATCGGGCCTGATCAACACCTGAACCAGCCCAAATGTGGCCCAGATCGGCTGGTTCTGCCGATCGGCCTCAGGATCTGGCAGCCTTCACCTCGCAGACTGCTGGTACCTGTCTCCCTGGAAAACCGGTCAAATGGAAGCGTTCGAAACGGGATCAAATTCACCCCTTTACATGACCTCTTACGACTCTGACAAACGACGGAAATCCATGTTGCCCACTCCTTTTCAAACTGCTAGTTTCCCAATTACTGCGGGGTCTCGGGAAAAATCGGGACGCCTGAAGTCGCATTCATTCAACGAGGAGTTCAGCATGGCGGAATCGCTTCTGCAGGCGATTCAGAACAAGACCGCTAAAGTCGGGGTCATCGGCCTCGGATATGTCGGACTGCCCCTGATAGATGCATTCGTCACCAAAGGCTTCACGTGTATTGGATACGATGTCGACCAGAAGAAAGTTGATGATCTCAACGCCGGTCGCAGCTACATCAAGCACATCAGCTCGGAAAAAGTCCGCGCGTGGAAGGACCGCAAACAGTTCGACGCCACATCGGACATGAGCCGACTCCGCGAGGCAGACGCGATCCTGATCTGCGTCCCGACCCCGCTCAATGAAAGCCGCGATCCCGACCTGTTCTTCGTCGAGGAAACGGCCCGCTCCATCGCCAAGGCGATTCGGCCAGGCCAGTTGATCGTTCTGGAAAGCACGACTTACCCGACCACGACCCGCGATGTGGTACTGCCCATCCTCGAAACCAGCGGGCTGAAGTGCTCGAAGGATTTTCTGTTGGCCTTCAGCCCTGAACGTGAAGACCCGGGTAACCCCAACTACTCCGCAGCTGGCATTCCCAAGGTCGTGGGCGGCATGGACAAAGTCGCCTTGCAGGCGGCCTGTGCCCTCTATAGCCAGGCTGTGGTCAAGGTTATCCCCGTCTCGACGCCCGAGATCGCGGAGGCCTGCAAGATCCTGGAGAACACGTACCGCGCGGTGAACATCGCTCTGGTGAACGAACTCAAGGTTCTGTTCGACAAGATGGGCATCGATGTCTGGGAAGTCATCGATGCTGCCAAGACGAAGCCCTTCGGCTTCCAGGCCTTCTATCCCGGTCCAGGGCTGGGTGGTCACTGTATCCCGATCGACCCGTTCTACCTGACGTGGCTCGCCCGCAAGTACGGCATGACGACCCGCTTCATCGAACTGGCTGGCGAAATCAACTCGAAGATGCCGGAATACGTCATCTCCCAGCTGGGCGAGTTCCTCAACGATCAAGGTAAGCCGATCAAGGGGAGCAAGATCCTGCTGCTGGGAGCGGCGTACAAGAAGGA
>QWOR01000110.1 GCA_003669575.1 Planctomycetota bacterium
ACCTCAATTCCACAGTCAGTCACACTGGTGTAAAACAACGAAATGCACTTAATTTCCCTGTGTTCAATTACGTTTTCGAGATCATCGTCCGAGAACAGCGGATCATCTGATTCAAAATGCATGTGTAGACTCCAAGCTGACGTCACTTTGACGAGCTCATCTTCAAGTTCTCCCCCTACCGCTCCACATGTTCGGTACTCACCACATAATCGCGGTTGTCGAAGAGGTTGATGTAGAAGACCTTACGATCTCGTTCCCAAGCTCCGGCTTGGGAACGCCTATCCGCGAAGCTCCGCTTCGCCGAGTGGCTCGTCGACACTCTACTGCCAATCAGACACGACCTCTATCAACCCCAGCTGCCCTGCGTAGTTCCTCGCACTCGACCAGCGCCAGTGCAGCGGGTCATCGACGAAGCCGCGCAGGACCGGGTTGTTGTGGATGTACTCGATCTTCTGCCACATCATCTCATCGCTCTGAATCTGCTGCGGATGGCTCCCCTCCTGCCAGACCTGGTACGTGCTTTCGGTCTTATGATTCAGCTTGGTCGCGCTGAGTTGTCGCAGCAAAGTTACCGACTGTCGGTGCTTCAACTGCTCGATGATCTGCCGGGCGGTGTAGGACTTGAAACTCTGCATGACTGACGAAATCTCTGGGGCGGAGGCGATCATGTGGAGGTGGTTTTCCAGGATCACGTACGCGAAAAGTTTAAGACCGCGTTCCCTCTGGAGATGCTTCCACGAATCCAGAATGATGTCGGCAGCTTCCTGGCGGGTGAAAATCGGGAGCCAGCTGTTGCTCGTGGCAGTCATGAAGTAGGGGTATTCAGTTTCGAAGAATTTGTAGCGGGAGCGGGTCATGCGCGGGCTCCGAGTTCGGGCAGGGATGCGAGAGTGAGTCGGTTGGCACGCGGGAGAAGCGGAGCTTCGGGGATATGCGTTCCCAAGCTGGAGCTTGGGAACGAGGAGAATACACCCAATCGAGTAAACGAAAAAAGCCCCGGTGGGGATCACCGGGGCTTTTTGGTTTTCAGCGGAATTACTTCTTCTCGAACTCGGCGTCGATCACGTCGTCGCCGCCATCGCTGCCCGGTTGGGCAGCTCCGTCGGGAGCGGCTCCGCCGGCGGCGGCAGCTGCGGCCTGCTGGGCATCGTACATGTGCTTCGACAGGGCGTGGGTGGCTTGTTCGAGGCCTTCCACGGCACTGTTGATCGCAGCCACGTCTTCACCCTTCGAGGCTTCGCGGACTTTCGTCACGGCCGACTCGATGGCTGACTTCGAGGCTTCGTCGAGCTTGTCGCCCAGTTCCTTGACCTGCTTCTCGGTGGAGTAAGCGAGGTGTTCGGCCTTGTTGCGGGCTTCGGCGAGGTCCTTCTTGGCCTTGTCGGAGGCGGCGTTGATCTCCGCTTCCTTCTGCATCGCTTCGATCTGCTCTTTCGAGAGACCGGACGACTGCTTGATCTCGACCTTGTGTTCCTTGCCGGTGCCCTTGTCCTTGGCCTTCACGCTGAGGATGCCGTTCACATCGATGTCAAAGCTGACTTCGATCTGGGGCGTTCCGCGTGGGGCGAGGGGGATGCCTTCGAGGTTGAACTGGTCGAGCAGACGGTTGTCGTTGGCCATCGGGCGTTCCCCCTGGAACACGCGAACGGTCACGGCGGTCTGGTTATCGGCAGCGGTCGAGAAGGTCTGGGACTTGGTGGTGGGGATGGTGGTGTTGCGTTCGACCAGGGCGGTCATCACGCCCCCTTCGGTTTCGATGCCGAGGGAGAGCGGAGTCACGTCGAGGAGGACCACATCCTTTACATCGCCACCGATGATCGCACCCTGGACAGCTGCGCCCACGGCGACGACTTCGTCGGGATTCACACCCTTGTGAGGTTCCTTGCCGCCGAAGATCTTCTTGACCAGTTCCATGACCATCGGCACGCGGGTGGAACCGCCGACGAGGACCACTTCATCGATCTGCGAAGGCTGGAGCTTGGCATCCTTGAGGGCCTGCTCCACGGGCTTGCGACAGCGTTCGACCAGCGGATCGATCAGCTTCTCGAACTGAGACCGCGTGATGTTCATCTGCAGGTGCTTGGCCCCGCTGGCGTCCGCGGTGATGAACGGCAGATTGATCTCGCTGTTCTGAGCCGAGGAGAGTTCCTTCTTGGCCTTTTCCGCAGCTTCACGCAGACGCTGGAGAGCCATCGCATCCTTACGGAGGTCGATGCTGTTGTCCTTCTTGAAGCTGTCAGCGATGAAGTTGATGAGGACTTCGTCGAAGTCGTCCCCACCCAGGTGGGTATCGCCGTTGGTGGCGAGTACTTCGATCGAGCCCGCTTCGACTTCGAGGACCGACACGTCGAACGTCCCCCCGCCGAGGTCAAACACGCAGATCTTTTCTTCCTTCATCTTTTCGAGGCCGTATGCCAGTGCAGCGGCAGTCGGCTCGTTGATGATACGGACGACTTCCAGACCGGCGACCTGACCAGCGTCTTTGGTGGCCTGGCGCTGGGCGTCGTTGAAGTACGCGGGGACGGTGATGACGGCCTTGTTGACCTTATGGCCGAGGTAGTTCTCAGCTGCGTCCTTGAGCTTCATCAGCACGCGGGCCGAGACTTCGGGGGGAGTGTACTGACGGCCGTTGATGTCGACCTTGACGTACTCTTCCTTGCCGCCGATGACCTTGTACGGAACGATCTTCTCTTCCGATTCGACTTCGGAGTGACGGCGTCCCATGAACCGCTTGATCGAGTAGATCGTGTTCTTGGGGTTCGTGACGGCCTGCCGCTTGGCGGGCTCGCCGACGAGGATGTCGCCCTTGTCGGTGAATGCGACGACGCTGGGCGTCGTGGGGTAACCTTCCTGGTTGGGGATGACCTTGATTTCGCCCCCTTCCATGACCGCGACGCACGAGTTGGTCGTGCCGAGGTCGATGCCGATGATCTTTTCGCCAGAAACAGCCATGGGTAAGGCTCCTTGGAGGGGCCGGTTGGTGGCCTAGGGGGTTGGGTCTAGGGCCGAGGGCCTTGGTTGGTGTTGAGTGTTGTGAACCGACTAGTGGTCGGGACGGTCACAGTATTATGCAAAGGCAATGCCAGTGATTGCCTCAATTCGGTAATGATTCGCAAAGTGATTCGTGAAAACACTTTGCCACGTTCGATCGATTCACACTCGATCGCCTTTGCCAGAACGGCAGTTGTGTGGTCGTGGTTGAATCGCGATCAGCGCGCAAAAATGGCAGTCGGTGTGCGGTACGAGTTTCGAGGATCGTGCGAGGGCCGATTGCGGCATCTGGGCCGATGCGAGACACTCCGGTCGCTACCGGCCCCTCACCGATGGGGTTCGAGACATTTTCAGCATCGCGAACACATGAACGTCACCGTCCTTTCCCCAGACTCCACGCGTGCTCGATTCTGCGGGCTGGTCTCTCTGGCTGGCGGACAGGTTGTCGAGACGGGGGACGAGGCTCAGGCACAGATCACGCTCGTGTCCGGCGACCTTCCCTCTTGCCGGCAGGTCGTTCCCGAACTCGTTCAACAGGGAAAAACAGTCTGGCTGGTCCCGGAGGCTGGACTCGGTTCCGACTTCATTTACGCACAGATCCCGCTCGATGACGAGTTCCCCAACCAACTGCGGGCGATCTGGCCGTTGCGGTTGTGTCCGGCTGTCGTGGAGCTGAAACGCAAGCTGGCAGAGCTGAGCCTGGGACCGGTGCTACACCTGCAGATGGAACGGTCGAATGCGGGTGGACCCACGTTCGATCCGGAGCAGGCCCATATCGCGTGGCTGCAGGATGCCGATCTGCTGCGCAGCCTGGCAGGCGGCGATTATAAGCGGGTGACCGCGATCCATTCGGGACACTCTGCACAGGGAATCACCACTGCTTCGGTGAGCTTGAACGGAGACAACGTACCCGACGCGATGTGGTCGTATCGCGCGGGTGGCACGCCCCGCACCGAACTGACCGTCACGACCGATCGTGGTGCGGCTGTACTCCTGTGGGTGGGTGATGGTGCACCGACACTCACGATAAATTGTCAGTTGGTCGGGTTGCCTGCTTCGACGGACTCGCTTCGTCCTGAGGTTCACAGCTCACCCATCGCATTGGCTGGTGGTCGAACTGAAGGTCAGGCGGAGGGGCCCGATCTGGGACAGTCCAGCGATGAACGTGTGTCTCTGCCACCAGGAGTGACCAGCTGGGGCGAGGCGGTAAGAGCGTTCGACTTGCTGGATGCTGCGCGGCGATCACTCACTCGAAAACGGACTGTCGAGCTGCAGTTTGAATCGACCTCGGAACGCAGCCAGTTCAAGACGCACATGACAGCTGTGGGTTGCAGCTTGCTGTTGCTGACGATGTTCGGTCTGATCGGATTGCTCTTTGCCGGGCGGATGCTGGACCCTCGTGACACTCAGCAGAAGCAGTCGGAAACCGCTGGCTTTGTGTTGACCGCTGCGGACTTCGACGGCACGCAATTGAATTCGTACGGTCGGGAGAAGATGGTGGAAATCGTCGATAACTTTCAGCGGCGTTCGGCGACCGTACTGATCGATGGTCAGCCAGATGCAGCTGAGTCATTGCAGCGTCGAGCCACGGTGGTGCAGGAACTGGGGAATGCTCAACTGCCGGGAGCGGAGGTCAGGACTCTCATCCGCCCGCTGCAGGGAGTGTGGTTCAAACGCGGCATGCTGCTGGCCTGGATTGTGCTGTTCCTCCCCCTCGGGATTATGTTGGCGATTCAGGTGTTGATCGGAGTGACGCCCGGGTCTGATGCCACCTCACGCCGAACGGCGGTCTCTTCTGATCGTGAATAAGCGGGACAGCGGCAACGGCATCCTCCGCCCGGAATCCCGGAAGAATCTGTAAATCTTGACTCCCCGGCTCTTCGCAATTGCTGCTGCCGTGTTTCAGACGATACAATTCATGAGTAAATGTTGATCCGTTGCTCGGCACTCAGTTCCAGAGAAGGATGTGGGGAAACGTTGATGTCGTCCATTCTCCATCATCCTGTGCTGACGCGGAGGCACGCCGTCCAGGCGGGGACGCTGGGTTTGCTGGGGCTGTCCACTGCTCAATTGGCAGAGCTCCGGGCCAATGACAACACCGGAAAGACGACCCCCATCCGGTCAGTGATTTATCTGTTCCTCTCTGGGGGATTGGGCCAGCTCGACAGCTTCGACATGAAGCCCGACGCACCCGACCAGATCCGCGGCGAGTTCAACCCGATCAGCACCAGAACACCCGGTCTGCAGATTGTCGAACACCTGCCCCAGCTGGCTCAGCGCAGCGAAAGGTGGTCGCTGATTCGCTCGATGACTCATTCGACGAATGACCACTCGCTGGGGCATCTAGTCATGCTGGCGGGGCGTTCCAAAGCTCCTCCAACGTTCAACGGTGAAAAGCCGATGCCCGAGGACTGGCCGTCGATCGCTGCCATCGCCGGGGATCGCCTGGCGGAGCGGAACGGACTGCCACCGGCTGCAGTGCTGCCCGAGCGGTTAATCCATCGCAGCGGGAGAGTGATTCCCGGACAGTTTGCCGGAGAGATGGGACGTCGACGTGATCCCTGGTTCATTGAAGCCAGTCCGTTCAACTCCGTCAGCTATGGTGCATATCCAGAGTACGAATTCCACCACGCGACGGGAGCGGTGAAGACACCTTCCCTGAAGTTCCAGGCCCCGAATCTCAACCTTCCCGACCAGATGCTGACCAGCCGGATGGACCGTCGGCTGGAAATGTTGCGGATGCTGGAGGAGCAACGTCAGGTCCTCAACACGTCAGCGACCGTAGGGGCTTTTTCCCAGTATCGTGAGGCGGCTGTATCGCTGCTTCTCGACCCGAAAGTGAAGTCGGCGTTTGACGTGACCCAGGCAGACCCCGCCATTCAGGATCGATATGGACGCAATTCATTCGGCTGGTCGTGCCTGATGGCTCGTCGGCTGGTGAAAGCGGGCGTCGGACTGGTGCAGGTGAACCTCGGGAACAATGAAGTGTGGGATACACACGGCAACGCCTTCCCGAACCTGAAGAATTTCCTGTATCCGCCGACCGACAAAGCCGTGTCAGCTCTGCTCGATGATCTCGCTGAGACGGGAGAACTCGACAGTACGATGATCTTGATGGCTGGCGAGTTCGGTCGTACGCCCAAGGTCTCGCATCTCCCCGCCCACTACAGCCTGCCCGGACGCGACCACTGGGGCGGTGCGCAAAGCGTGCTGATCGCCGGTGGCGGGATCGCTGGCGGGCGTGTCTACGGGGCAACTGACAAGATCGGTGCCTATCCAACCGCCGACCCGGTCAGCCCGGAAACGTTGGCCGCGACGATCTATGACCGTCTGGGTATCCCGCACGACGCTCTCTGGCACGACGACCAGGGGCGTCCACATTCGGTGTACTACAGCGAGCCGCTGAGTGCGTTGTACATCTAGAACTCACCGTGTATTCACGGATCAATAATTGATGATTGACTGGCGTACATAGCAGGCCAGCCCATCAACCAGATCCCACGGCAGTGACTTCCTGCTTCCATCTCTTCTTGCTTCTCTTCGTTTCCTTTTGTTCAATTTCTTACGGCTGTCTCTGGTTGTTCGCAGAGTTTTGAACAGAAGAAAACGAAGGAAAGCAAGGAACGCGAAGAGGTTACGAAGCATTCTCCGGGCATAAGCGGGTCGACAATGCTGGGCGTGGAAGTGCAATGGGCGACAGACTGATCAAAGATGGGAGGTGACAGGGGCATGAGACCGAGAGGCCGTTGTAACCGATAAATTCCCTAGAAATTCCCCCACATGGCCTTGGGGTGGCGGTCTCGAAAGAGTCTGTGATTTTCTGAAAAGAGATCTGTAAATCTCCGCAAGATGTGGTTTAATGGGCACGTGAAGTTGCTTCGGCAGTTTCGCAGGGGCAGGCGTCCGGTTCAAACTCAAGTGCTTCACAGTGCTGTAGTTACCATCCTGCTCTTCCCCGCTTCTTCCACAGCCACCCCCGGGGCATGAAACCTGGGTGAATTCCAACCAAGAACTTACCTGAGATCGCGGAGTCGTTCTCACGTCAGACCTCCCCAAAGGTCTTCGTGGAATGTGCGCTTTCGATGAGTTCCGTTTTCCCCCGAGCACAGGAGGTTGCAACGGGTCGAACGACAAAAGACCGGTGCCATGTCAACGACGATTGCTCCACTGATGGCGATTCCTCAAGCGAAGTTCGCCCGCCTCCTCCCCAATTCTCCGCTGCCACGTTATACCCACGTGCCTGGCTCGGGCACGCCACATCCGTATCGTGATCCACGCGGCCATAGCTATAACCAGCGTCCCATGAACCCCAAGCCGCTCACGCCTGATCGCTGGGCGGAGAATCGGTCTTACCTGCTGGGGCTCGATTACTTCAACCTGGGCTTCTACTGGGAAGCTCACGATGAGTGGGATCGCCTTTGGCGCAGCACCGGAGCCGAGTCGCTCGTCGGTCGGTTCCTGAAGGGCCTCGTCAAGATGGCCGCTGCCGGGATCAAGGTTCGCGAAGAAAGCATTCACGGCGTGCGTCGTCATGCTGCCTCGGCGGGCGAAGTCTTCGCCGATGTCGCTGCAGAATCGGACCTCGACAAGTATTGCGGTCTCGACTTCACGCTCCTGCAGTTCGCAGCTGACCGTGCTGCCCAGCTGCGATATCCCAGCGAGCTGGAGCTGGGTCGTCCGCTGCGGGTCTTCCCGTTCCTGCTGATGCCCGAGCCGCTGCCACTGATGTAGTTGGCTGTTCGGTCTGAATCTGAATTTTTGCGCCGTCGTTCAATAGCGCTCATGGAACGGCGGCGTTTTTTATTGGATCAACAGAACGGTGACTATCGCTTTCCCTGAGCCTTGATGTGTTTGAGTTCTGCTGCCTCAGTCATCTCTTTGTAATAGGGGTCGAGTGGGTAGCAGCCCGAAATGATCCCGTTGCGGGGGGCGGTGGTACAGTCGCTGAACGTGCGGCAGATCTTTTTGTCGGCGGCGTAGTTCTTCCCCTCAAGGACCTTGGCGGGGAGTTGCCAGTCGCTGAGGACAAGTCGCCCGAGGCCCACGCTGTCGACCCACCCTTCGCGAACAACGGCCTGGGCCACATGGGGCAAGTACTCCTGGAAGTACGTGTACGCAGTGCCCACAAACAGCGGCGTCTTTTCCCCCGAGAACGTTCGTCGTACATCCCGGACGGCCTGGATCTGACGTACGCACCCGATGAGCGGGTCTTCCGGCGGTGAGTACCCGTCCGATGGTGGATAGATTGCCGGACGCTGCACATGCGGGTTGTAATACGGTGACCCCGCGGTCAGGTTCCAAAGCTGGACCCCATGCTCTCGCCACAGCTGATCGATGAGAGCGATTGGCTCACGCAAGTCGATCTCCAATGGGTTTTGTCGATTAGCGCCGAAGACGGGATAGAGCCGTGAATCTGATGTGACCGCAATCCCGGGACCGAGCTTTCCGGGCGTCGACAGAGCCGGATCGGGACGGTAGGCGAAGGTGTCCCACAGCGAGAGACGAATCCCGATCTCCAGTCCGGGGCACTCCGAACGCACCGCAGAGACGAGTTCGCGAATGAAGCGAGTGCGTCCCGCGAAGTCACCCCCGTAATCGCCGGGGCGATCGAACGCCGACAGGAACTCATGCCCCAGATACCCATGGCAGCACTTCAGGTCGACAAAGCCAAAACCAGCCGCCTGAGCCGCCGTGGCACTCACGACGTAGGCTGCGATCAGTTCGCGGATCTGGCCATCAGTCCACACGCAGCTGTCATCGTCAGCCTTGATTCCTACGCGGGCATCGAGGACCGGGTGGTGGTAGGCCACGCGTGGCTCGAACCGGTCAGCGCGATTCGGTTTGCAGAACCGGCCCGAGTGAGTCAGCTGCAACCCGATCAGCAGATCGTCGGTTGATCCCGCTCCGAACTCCTGCGTGTGAGCATCGCGAGCCGTGTCGATGAGTTCATGCAGCGAGTCAACATTTTCGGGGCGATAGCACAGCTGTCGTGGATTGGCTCTGCCATCGGGCCGCACGGCGAACGCCTCTCCGCCCCACAGCAGTTTGGCTCCCGAGAGGCCGAAATTCCGCCAGCGCCGTAGTGTATGCTCGCTCGGCTGCCCTCCCGGCGTGCCGTCCCACCCCTCCATCGGATGAATGCACCAGCGGTTACCAATCCGGAGTTTCCCGACCGTCAGCGGTTCGGCCAGCGGCGTCCCTTCAGCAGCGGAGAGTGGCAGGTCATCGACGGGCAGCTCCAGCCCAAACGAAGCCAACGCCTGCCGAAAATCGTCGACCGATTTCAGAGTCGGAATGCGGAGTGGTGGAGTCATGCGAGGCCTGCTGAATTACTTCACCCAGCTTCGGGTACGGAGCCAGTCTTCGAGCCGCTTCGGCCAGGAGGAAACGGTGTGTGGGCCAGGGCGCATGCCGTACCCATGGCCTCCGCTGGGGTAGATGTGCAGTTCGGCGTTCACCTTGGCCCGCTTGAGAGCCAGGAAGTACTGAACGCTGTTGTCAGCGGGTACGCCATCATCGTAAGCGTGAGCCAGAAACGCAGGCGGAGTCTGTTCGTTGACCGCGATCAGCGGTGTGAGGGCCGTCAACTCCGGCGTCACGAGGTAGGCGGGATAGATCAATACCGTAAAGTCGGGACGACCGCCGACCTTGTCGATGTCATCGATTGCGGGATAGCTGAGTGATTCGTGATTCGTCGAAGTCCAGGCGGCCAGATGCCCACCCGCCGAGAATCCCATCAGGCCGATCTTCTCAGGATCCAGTTTCCATTCAGCGGCCTTGCTGCGGACCAGTCGCAAAGCGCGCTGGGCATCCTGAAGAGCGGCCACCGGCGGTTCGCCCTTGGGGTCCCCATTACGGCGGGGAACGCGGTACTTGAGCACGATCCCGGTCACGCCCAGCGTGTTGAGCCACTCGGCGATCTCGGTCCCCTCCTTATCCCAGGCCAGGATGCTGTAGGCCCCGCCCGGACAGATCACGACGGCTGTTCCGTTCGCCTTGTCTTCGGCAGGACGATAGACCGAGAGGGTCGGGACCGTCACGTTGCTGATGCGAGTGGTCGGAGGATCCTCGCCTGGACGACCAACCACAGCTGTCTCTTCACCGATGCCGCTCGGTTCCCCGGGGGCAGTTGCGGGCCAGACGTTCAGGACTTGTGATGGTTCCCCAGCATCAGCCGGAACTGCCCCCACCAGGAGCCCGAAAGCACCGATCCAGACGATGAAATAACGCATCGAGCGGGCCTTTCTGAGACCGTGGCAAACGTCACCAACCCGAAGCGTCAGCGAGAGAGAGCGTCTCGGTACGATGGGCCGTCGCTGGCGTATCATGAACCCAAAGACATCACAGCTAAGGCGTCTGTGAGTCGAAACCCACTCGTCCTCGCTGACACTTCGGGTTGGTGATGCGGGGCGTTTAGTACGCCTTGATTTCGGCGGAGAAGCCGCAGGATTTGTGAGTGCCATCGCAGAAGGGCCGCTTCTGAGACTTGTCGCAGCGGCAGAGAGCATACGTCTCTTTCCCGGCGAGGTTGTATTCATTGCCTTCGTGGTCGCACAGCTTGGCGGGACCTTGAACAAGCAAGGGGCCATGCAGGCGGGTGGTGATGCGAACTTCAGTCATGGGAGACTTTCTACAGGCAACGACATGCACAACCCAGCGAGCGATTGCCGGGCGGTGCGAGACAACAAAATCGATCGATTACGGCTTGGCTGTCGCCGCGGGAGGGGCTGGCTGAAAGACGGCGACGATCTTGGACCACTCGGCCCAGGTCGTAATCATCGCAATCACTGTAAAGAAACACCCGCCCAGAATCAGACCCACCTTGGGGAACCATTTGGGCTGGAGCGGACTTGGCATCAATGTCCGGTTCACAACCAGAGCGTGGAAACAGCTGAAGCCGAGCGCGTAGTTATACATCATCGTCGAGAAGACGAGCAGTGCGTCCCCCTTGAGGAAGCACAACATCCCAATCCCCATCAGGAGGTAGACGACCATCACCCCGAAGTAGAGCTTGCCGATGTCTTTCGGATCCCATTTTCTTAGACGCGGGCTGGCAGTCCAGAACACGTCCACCCACCGTCGCAACACGCCGTCGGCTGTCGAGGCCATGCTGGTGGCCAGCACGAGGAAGCCACAAAACAGGGTCAGGTGCCAGAAGAAGTTCCCCATGGTTTCACCGAAGCGACCCTGGACCGCGTCGGCCACACCTTGAGCGGTCATTCCTGCCACGAGCCATTTGTCGTTCGGGACGGAGCCCTTCTGCAGGAACTGGATCGACAGCATGCTGGGCATCGCCAGACCGACAAAGCACGCGGGCACCCACAACATCCACTGCTCGCGGCGAATATGCTTGAGCCAGCGTCGCCAGCGGGGCATCGCTTCTTCTGTCACCTGGAAGACACATCCTTCGTGAGACAGCGTGATCTCCTGCCCCCCGACAATGCTGGGAATCGCTCCCACATGCGAACCCATGCCCCAGCCTTGTTCACGGGTGTAGTTGCTGACCGGAGTGTTGGTCAGTCCACCGTTCCCGGCGAGAGCGGCCATGGCAGCCAGAAAGCCCAGCAGTGAGTAGTCGATCGGGCGCAGCGTTCGACCGTTCCACAGAGCGGTGAACACATTGTCGAGGTTGGAGCCGTGCGGAGGCTCGCCGGGATCGAATTTGCCGTTGGCGTTGGTATCTCCCTCGGCAATGACGGGGATCGTACCGAACTTGAAGAATCCTGAGCTGATCTCCTTCCAGGTTTCCGTTGTGGAGAAGAAGGCTGCGAGGAACAGCAGGAACGCGAACACCGAGATCAGTTTGAATGTCATCAGGGCCTTCATGGTGTTGTAGACCTTCCCCCCGAACATCAGGGGGATAAACACCGCGATAAAGATCACGAGCGAGAGAAACTTGAGAAACGTCGAGTCACTCATCCCCAGAACATGTACCGCCGGGTCGTTGGGGTTCGGCATGCGCCGTAAGAGCATCGCCGCCAGTGGGATCGCCGCATTTGAAGCCAGATAAGGCAGAAACGATCCAAAGTCGAGGATCAGGTAGACGACCACCCAGAACCACGGACCAGGAGCAATCCGAAACTTGCCTGTGAAGATCGGCTCGCCGGTGTAGAGCGTATACCGGCAGATCTCCACGTTGTAGATCGCCTGGAAGAAGATGCTCAGCGTCGCCAGCCAGAAGATCGCCGCGCCGTAGCGTGCGGTGTTCGTCGGCCCGGTCAGCCACTCACCACCACCGATGGCCGCTGCGGCCATCACGACGCCGGGGCCGATAAAGGCAGCGATTTTCTTCCATGTAAAGACCGGAGCGTCGGGTAATTCCCCGACGGTCCATTTCGGCATGGAGGAGACACCGGGTTGGTGCTCGACGACCTTTGCAGAGCCCGAGGGCGGAAAATCGTTCAAATGTGCCATTGCGGCCAGACTCCCGGAGTCGTTCAGGGAGGAGGCGAGCGCCCCCGTGATACTCACCGACAGCCACGAGGGAACCCTCTCAACTGTCAGTGAACCCCAGCCTGCGAACACTCCTTCGTCTGCAGACATGCATAAAAGCGAATCTAAACGATGCGCCCGGCTCTCGCAACGGGCCAGACCGATCCGAACGAGGCAATCCCCAGATTAGCCTCTGGTTCCGTCATACTTAAACAACCGCTTTGGTATGTCGAAGCGGGCAATCCACTCAGGGTGCAGGGACTGTGGTTCTATGAAGGGCGACTCTGACCGCGATAACGGGCACTCGCCTGCTTGAGGAACCGCTTTTCCGATTCGGTAAGTGAATCGATTCCTCGCAGGTGGACCTTTTCCAGCAGTGCATCAAGCTGGGCCTCAGCCTGGATGCGTTCCTGCTCTTCTTTTTCCGCTCGCTTCCGATCACGCTCCAGTTTCCAGCGTTCCAGAAGCCCGGGAGCTGGAGTTCGTTGCGAGTTCTCCTCGTCATCGTCTCCATACCGTTCGTAATTCTCGGTATCTTCGATCTCGAACCCGATCAAACTCGCAGCCTGCAGGCGGACCCATTCGACGATCGTCACAGGGAGCAGTGCATAAGTTAGAAACAACAACGCCACGCCCAGCGAGCTGTCGATACTCAGAGCCACGGCAGCCATCAGAACATGTGCAGCCGCACTGGCAATCAAGACAGATGTCCGAGCAACAATCGGCTCCCACCGCCGCCGCGCCGCTGCCAGCAGCATGCTTGATCCGTCCAGCGGAATCAGCGGCAACAGGTTCAGCAGAAACAGCTTCCAATTGAGCGTAAACGTCAACATAAGCAGGACATGCAGGATGCCCTGTTCCAATTCAATCTGCGGAATCCGCAGCGGATGCAGTGCGGTCCACAGGTCGGTGGTCGAGTAGACCCATGAAAACGTCAGGATCGACAGGGCCAGATTCACGAGCGGTCCGGCCGCAGCGGTGAAGAACTCGGACTGGAAGGTCGGCGCCCTGCGGCACAACGCTAGACCGCCCAGCGGCCACAGGATGACATCGTCGGCATCTCCCCCGGTCAGTCGCGCCGCGAAGACATGACCATACTCATGAAGCAGCGTGGAAACCGAGAGAATCAGGAACGCCAGAACTCCGACCGCTCCGCCAAACTTGCCGACCATCAGCAGGAGCAATGCGAAGTAAAACGGACTCACCCGAATCCTCGCCCCCCAGAGGGTGGCGATCGGAAATCCGAAAATCAGCGGACTGTCCGTCGGAAAATTCATCTGGAGCCTGAAAAAAGCGTGCGACGACGCTGCCCCTGCGTAGCGTCCTGACCGGCCTGATGGCCATGGGTGTCATTCCATCATCTGATCGTATCACCGCAGAACGAATGCGGCAAATCGCCTTTTCCGGATTCGACCAGTTTCATGACAGATCGCACAAGAAAGTGGAATTCGGTACAGGCAAATGTTGACCAGATGAACGCCAATCTGTGCGCGGCACCTGAATGCCTCACCACTGAGGAATCAATGCCATCCTGAGAAGTGACTCGCCGGCAATAACCTGGAAATGTCAGGATCTGAAGCCACCACTTGTAAGAACTGGCAATTGATGACGAGACTCAGCAGTCCGCCGCTGCCGCAGTGGGGATCTACCCCCAATACTCAACGGGATCAGATCGTTTTGAAGTGCTTCCCGACGATTTCCTCCATGATGGGATGCAACAGCCCGTTCGAGGCGAGGATACTCGACTTCTGGAGGAGCAGTGGAGTTCCGGTAGCTGCTGTGACCTTGCCCCCGGCTTCCTGAACAATTAACAGCCCAGCTGCAAAATCCCAGGCCGAGAGCTGATACTCGAAGTATGCCCCGTACAGGCCGCTGGCGACCTGACAGAGGTCGAGCGCTGCCGATCCAAACCGCCGGATGCAGTGGATGTTCTCGCCAAACAGCTCCTCGATGGCTCCGAGGGTGGCTCGCATCTTGCCGTCTCGAACCACGTGAAATCCTGTTCCAATCAGCGACTGGTCAAGTCGATCGGTCGTGTTGACGTGAATCGGACGACCGTTGTACTGAGCCCCGGATCCCTTGAAGGCGGTGTACAGATCACCGCGAGCGGGATTCCAGATCACCGCACAGACCGGGACTCCACGTTCGTAGTACCCGATCGAGACGGCAAAATGCGGGACATCGTGCAGGAAGTTCGTTGTCCCGTCGAGAGGATCAATCACCCACAACGCTGGCAGATTCGGATCGGTATCGGTCGCCGATTCTTCTCCCAGAATCGAGTGATCGGGAAATGCCGCGTGAATCACTCGAATGACAGCCTGTTCCGCATTCACATCGGCTTCGGAGACGAGGTCGGCACTCTCTCCGTTCTTACAGCGAATCGAGACTCCCTGACGGAAGTAGGACATCAATACTTCGCCGCCCGCTTTGGCCGCTGCGGTGGCGGTATCGAGGAGCAATCGTGCCTGCGGTGTCATTCAATCTCTCTGCGGGGGAGGCTGGTGCCGAGTATCTTGAGTTCAGCGAGCTTGTCCCCAAGTCCCCACAGATTATCCGAAGGCCACGGCCAGAGAACAGCCTGCCCGCGTGACCCACCGCGCACTCTCACCCCATGGAAAACAAAACAGCCCGGAGGCAATCCTTGCCCCGGGCTGTTGAAGTTCAGAGGAATGCGGACGACAGCTTACGCCGCGTCGAATTCCGAAATTCGATTCTGTGGAGCGAACGGAGACAGGGAGTCCTCCGTGGCATCCAGACGGAACTGCATGATGTAAGCGTCTTCGCCCGTCTCGTCATAGTGGCTTCGCAGCACACTGATGGCACGGAACGCCTGATTGCGGAAGAACAGCTGGCCTTCGAGGTTCCGCTCACGACACTCGAGCAGGATCTCGTTGCGACGCTGCTGAGACAGCTTGTCGATCAGACGCAGAACCATCTGCGATCCAATTCCGTTGCGACGCACTTCTGGTGCAACGGCAAAGTTCAGGATCTGCAGCCGCGACTTGTGCAGCTCATAGATCATGAAGCCCACGATCTTATGATTGTGTTCGGCAACCATGCCGATGCAGTTTCTCTGGCGCAGGCAGCAGAGGAAATCCTCGTCCGTCCAGGGGAACTCAAAGCTGGACGACTCGATACGCAGGACTTCCTGCATATCGCGGCGAATTAACCAGCGAATCTGCACATCCAAATGTTGACGTTGTTCACGCGTGGCACTCACGTTGGCCTCCCTGCCGCCTGTGTGCTTTGCAAACCGAAGCTTTGCAATCGAGTTATGTCGTTCGTGTGTCGCAAGTTGCGTCTCTGACGCATTCGCGAGAGACAAACATAACACAGCAAGCACTTGGGGGAAAGATCGATCAAACCAATTTTCGCTGATAAGGGGTCGAACCGGCGGGAATAGCCGTACGAGGGGTTCTTACCAGGCAGACGTTAGTTGCGCATCAAGAGCAGTCATTCCATTCGACACAATTTTCATCGGCAGTGGTTCACTCCGATTATCAGCGATTTCTTGGGAGAATCAGAAACGCTTCAAGACTTTCTGTTCACGCCCAAAGACAGCTGCCGAACTGGTGGCTCATCCAACAGACGACGTTTGAGCCCGGGTGCAGTCTTGGTGCAGAGACGCGAGGGCCAGATTTCCGCGCAGTGATCGAGGAGAGAATCATTCGAGCCGGATGCTCATAAAGCGAGCGATTCATCATCATGGAGAATCAGTCGGTGCCGCGCCCATGACAGGTCTGGCTCGCAAGCCAGACCATTGAATTCCTACTGAACACCCTGCTGAGTATTACTCCGCTGAACTTCCAGATCGTCCATCCCACCCGTGAAGAACGTTCGGATCCGAGGCCAGCCAATCTTCAGAATGAAGATCAGGACCGGAATCGCGATGGCCCCAATAATCAGAATCGTCTCCAGGCTGACAGCTCCTTCTTCATCGCGATGGACGCGCTGCATCAGCTTGCGAAGAGGAGAAGGCTGGCTGCTCATGGCGGACTCCGACAAACGGTCAGGCAGGCGATCGATCTGAAGAGAGGGACTCGAACAGGAGCCCCGTTGCAGGACGAACAGCCGTCTACAGAAACGGGCTGGAAGTGACACGGCAGAACCAGGCAAACGCCGCCTGAATCGCGGTGCGGCTCAGGGGCAGGACAAATCCCACAAGGGGCAGGACCACACCCAGAATCAACACCGTGTCGAGTGATGCTGCTCCCGTTCGACGCTTCGGGCGGACAGCCACACATCGTCGATCGGGCCTGTGCATCATCGGCTTTCAGAAAGCAAGTTCCTGGGACGATGTCCCTTCCGTACTAATATCTCGGTTCCCCGGAGAAACTGCAACTGCCGTTTCTCACCTCGCTGCCCGAGAGTCACGTTCCGCTCGTCGAATCTCTGTCAATTTGCGGGTTGGCGAGCGGTCTCTGGCATTGAAGGATGTCCGCGTGAGCCTTCTAATAGAGTGTTCATCACCTTCTCAACGCGGCCCATCGATGCTTCGCACACTCACTCGCCTGATTCTCGGTCTCGCCGCCATCACCGCCTGTTTCGGCGGCTGGTATGTGGTCTACCGCGATGCCCAGGCCAAGGCCGCAGCTGCGCCTAAGACCAAGCCCAGCGAGGCTCAGGCCGTCGAGACAGCTGTGGTGCGGATGGCTCCCATCGGCGACCGTATCGAACTGGTCGGGAGTCTGACGCCATTGGCCGAAGTCGTCATTCGCCCACGAGTCGGCGGATACGTTCGGGCCATGAAAGTCGATCTCGGGGACCTGGTGGAAGAGGGCGTCGAAATCGCCCGGCTGGATGACGCCATTCAATCAGAAGCCGTCGCCCTCGCCAAAGCCGCCCTCGATGTGGCCCAGGCCCAGCTGCAGGCTCAGACCACCGAAGGCGAACTGGCCGAGAAGACGTTCACCCGCCAGAAGAACCTCGCCATGTCCGGGGCCGGGACTCCGCAACAGCTGGAGCAAGCCGAGGCCGCTTACGAAATCTCCAAGGCCCGCGTCGATCTGGAAAAAGCCAAAGTCGAACAGGCGAACGCCGATCTGTTACGGGCCAAGATCGACCTCGATGAGTTGCGGCTGGTCTCCCCAATCAAGGGCGTGGTCGCTGAGCGGATGATCGACATGGGGAACCTGGCGGCCCCGGATGCCCCGCTGCTCCGCATTGTCGACCTCTCGACAGTGCGGACCACGGTCCACGTCATCGAGCGGGACTATCGCCGGATGAAAGAAGGTCTCGATGCCGAGATCCATGTTGACGCCTTCCCCGACCAGGTCTTCCACGGCAAGGTCTCGCGCGTGGCACCGGTTCTCGACGAAGTCACCCGCACGGGCGATGTCCGCATCGACATCCCCAATGCCGACCGCGTGCTGAAACCCGGCATGTTCACGCGCGTCTCTTTGCGTTCCGGCGAACACCGCACCGGACTCGTCATTCCCATCACAGCTGTGCTCGACGGTCAACGGCCATCGGTCATGGTGATCGAGGGAACTCCGCCGCTCGCCCAGCAACGCATCATTGAAACGGGTGCAACGGAAGGCGACCTCATCGAAGTCACCCTCGGCCTCAAAGAAGGCGACCAGGTCGTCACCCTCGGCAACCGCCTCGTCACCCCCGGTCAGGCCGTGGTCGTCGTCCCCAGGAAAGAACTGGCGAAACGAGAAGAGCCGACGGTCAACGGTACACCATAACCCAAGGTAGCCCACTTGGGTGCCACTGCTGGCTAGTCCAGCAGTGCCGCTGGGATTGGCATAAGTGGGCGGGTTCGATGGCGAAGAGAAATCGTCCACATGGTCTGCCGAAGAGAGCGCAGGAGCATAATCAAGCCACTGGTGATCCCCACTGCTGGGCGAGCCAGCAGTGGCACCCGGCGGAGGAACCTTATATTCCACTTCGTCATTTCGACTTCAGCCAAGGGTCATTCTCGTGTTTTACATTAACCGAGAACAGATTGTTGAGAAATTGCTCGAATTGAGTGATATAGCCATCCAATATAGAAGATGGCTGTCGGATGGAAAAAATAGCACAAAAGTGTCTTCATTTACGGAGGCAGTATGTGGTCTATTTGATGATTCCGGTCTTGGAATTTGCCTTAGACGTGGCACTACAGGTTTAGGGGCGGAAATCGACATTAACATGGAGGAGTTAGACGCTTTGCTCAAGCAAGTAAGCACTGACGAAGGCCCTCTACATACGATTCAAGACCCTGTCATGAATGAAGTCCGTATGCTAGCAGCTAGACTGCTTGGTCTGCTTGAGACGGGCGGAGGAGAAGCATGCTAGCAGGGCAGGCCGGCCAGCATCGGCCGGGTCGCAGCGTGACAAGATGCTTCACTGAATCTGTTCGATCTGGATCAACTGACTCAATCATGTGGTGCTTCTGACTCGGAAGAGCCTGCATGGTCTAGTTCATCGATTCAAGGGATCGTTTGCTCCAACAGCCAATCTTCCAGGATGACATGGACCAGCTTCGGGGCCCGCAGCAGGTTTGTCCGCTTCGGAAGAATCGACCATAGCCATCCATATTGAACAATTCTGGACAGCGTTTTTGCGGAGAAGCTGTCTTTAGTGACCAGCGACACATTGGTTGCCAGTCGACCAAACGTCGCCGGAAAGATATTCGGGTGGGGACCGACGTGGATCACCGTCTCGACCCCACGCAGCAGGGTGGTATCGATGGCCTCCCAGACCAGCTGAGGTTTGTCGATCCAGTCGCCCAGAATCTCACGCACGTTGTGATCGTTGTAGCTGAACGCACCGGTGACCAGCGAGAACAGCGGTGTGGAGGGAGCTGTAAAACCACCCGAGAGGGTATGCAGCAGAACCTGTGACCGGTTCGTGATGTTGCGTTGCCAGACGATGGGGGTATGCAACGGCGGCCACTTCTCGCTGTTCAGGTGAAGCGAGATGCGTTCCGTGGTCAGACCATCCTTGCGTTCCCGCAAACGCCGCACCGTGTCTCCCTGTCCGATCAACAGCATCGAGTTCGGTGTCAGGTAGGCCGACACGCCAATGACCCCTCGTCCTTCGGCATTGATTTCCGCACAGAGTCGTTTCACCTTGTCCCGGGGAATCATCTTGTCGGATCGGGAAAACAGGATGCAGAGGGTGGTGTCGTGTGCCAATTCTGCCGCGTCGCGAGACATCGCCAACGGGGTCTTGAGAGCATCCTCAGTGGTGAGTGTCCCGCAAGCTGTCAACGCAGCCAGTTCCCCCAGACTGAACCCGTAGATCATGTCCGCTTTCGTGATGGAGATGTCGAAAAACGTCTCCAGCATTTCCAGCTGCGCGAGCTCCGCGGCGACGATTAAGGCAATCGATTCGTGATATTCGTCCAGGGTCGGTTCCTGGCCGTCGCTCACACGCTTCACCAGGTCGACAGGAGTCTTCATGGTGTCTGCGCAAATCTCGCTTCCAAGTCGCAGGTGTTTCTCCATGATTGGCCCGTACTTCGGGTGAAACAGCAGCTCCGGTGTCCGGCCCAGGTTCTTGACGTCGAATCCGCGCAATGCAAAGGCCGACTTTCGGATCCCTTTGGCGAGTTGTTGTTGTGTCACAACAGCGGGCGAGACTTCGTTCATGGGGAGTGGCAATCGTTTCGCAAGAACCGTGGAAGTGAGGGGCAGACAGACCTTATCGCGAACACCTCGATCTGGCGTCGGCGGGTTCGCTGAGTGATGGATGTCCGTACCGGAGTCCCCCTGGCGTTGAAGGGATGGCAATCCCTCAAGAGCTTGCCATAAAACTCCCCCTGTTCCAAGGTCAATGACTGTCGGCCCAGGCCCCGATGATGGCGGGCACTCTTCGCGACAAAATACTTCAACGCGTACGTTCGATCTGGAGACTCTGTCTGAGTGCTGCACGAAGAACGCCGCACGGCAGAGCGACAGGGCCTTGAGCAGCTCGATGCACAGTGTGTTGCATCTTGTGTCTCTGGTCGTTGGCCAACCTGACGGTTCTTCCACTCGCTGACCGTGGAGCAACTCCGATAGTCCCGTTATGGAACCTGCGACTGCGAGTCAGCACTACAAACACTTGCTGTGCGAGTCCACGGTGAGATAGCTTTATGCCCTCTAACACACCGTTAGGTCGCATCCCCGTCCAATCGGTGCCAATCGGTTCTTCACATCAACCTATGCGAGAAATGGGAAGCATGAACCTCATCCCTGGACGGTACTTGAC
>QWOR01000012.1 GCA_003669575.1 Planctomycetota bacterium
ACCGGATGCAGCGTGTTGCCTTCGCGGCGGACGAGAGCGGGATTCGCCAGAGTCCAAGTCGCCTGATCGGTCACATCGCGGGTGATTCCGTCAGTGAAGACTGCCTGCACGACGATTCCCTGGCGATCCAGAGCTGTCGCCAGATTCACGTCGGGCGGGGTGACTCGCAGTTCAGCCAGATCCGCAGCCCAGAGAGGAGCGGCGGATAGAAGCAGAAGCGAACAACTCAGAATTCGGGTCAACATGGGGAGACCGTGGATGAGGGAATGTGTGAGAGTGTCAACCGGGCAGCAAGCAGTGGAGGCGAAACCAGCGTGGCGTTTGGCGGTTGTCGCCGCCAGCGTCACTACTGACCGCCGGCAGCTGCCTTGGCGGCCTTTTCCTTCTGCTGCAATCGCAACATTTCCAGTCGCGAAAGCGGCTTGGGCGGAGCTGCAGCCACCGGCATGGGCATCGGTTCGGGAGTCGCAGCTGGCATCGGAGCTGGCTCGTTCGGCTTGGGCGGCGGCGGCGTATCGATTCGCAGCCGACCGGTTCCGAGGTTATGAATGACGGTGTCACCATTCTCCGGAATCAGAATCTGAGCGAACAGGTTCTGATTGTTTCCGGCGGGCGCATTGGCGGCAGCTTTGATCGTGAAGGAGAACTCAGCTGTATCTTTGGTGACCTTGATCGGCTCAGCCGTGGTGTTTGCAGGCAAGCCATAGAGAGTGGCCACTGCCTCGCCCTCAAAGTCTTTCCGCTTGGTCACCTTCACGAACATCGGGATCTCCTGGCCCTGCTCCATGGCAGCGGTGGAGAATTCGAGGGTCATGTACTGCTCTTCAATCCGAATCGGGACGAAGGGAGTACAGCTTTCGACTGGGCCGTTGCCGACGGTGGCGATGGCACGGATTGCAATCGGCCAGTCGCCAACAGGAGCATCTCCGTTGACGTTTACGGGGATCAGTGTTTCGTTCTGTCCCTCGGGGATCGAGACTGATCCGCTCGAGCTGACGCCCGGAGGGTTCTGCAGGAAGAGAACCTGGATCGGAGCTTTGAAGTCGCCGACTCGCTCAGCGATGACCTTCAGGTTGTAGGAACCGCCGCGGACGATCGGGACCTTGGGAGGTTCGATCCGCACCTTGAACGGAGCGGCCTCGGTGACCACGACGGGCAAGCGGTCCTGCTCTTCGGTCCAGACGGTCTGCTGGTTCTGGCCCAGAACCATCAGAATGCTTTGCTTGAGAGGCCCTTCGACCTTCAGATTGGGCTGGTTTGGGTCGTCGAGGTACGTCAGGATCTTCGAGTACTTGCCAGCCAGCGGAGCATCAGGTGCTGCGTAGAGAACGAGAGGCATCACCGATCCGCCGCGCCACATCGGTGGGCATTCAATGCTCACCCCGGCGGGGAGTTCATCGCTTTTGAAGTTGGCGGGTCCACCGTAGTCCTGGCGAGCGATGCTCACCTGAACTCCCACTCCACCTCCCTGCGGGACGATCAGCTGGGGAGCCACATACCGGGAGAACTCCACTGTTCCAGCGGATGTCTTCGGGACTACCGGTTGCATCTCGACACGGTAGGTGTAGCTCGGCCCGCCACCCTTCAGGTGGTCCTGAACCAGAATCGAGTACTCGCCGTCAGCCGGACACTGCCAGCGGATGTAGCTGTCGGGCCCGCGACTGTCGTCATTTCCAACGAGTCCGGTTCCATTGGCGTCGCAGACATACATCACTGCATCGATCGAGGACCGCAAACGACGGCCGTAGAGTTCGACCTCGAAGACCTGACCCTGCTTGGCGGTGAATTTGAAGTAGTCCTGGTCGCCCTTCTCCTCCAGTACACCGTTGAAGGCGGCCGGAGCTTCCACGGGAGTCAGGCCTGTTATGGCATTGTTGTTCTCAGCTTCTACCACATTCGTCAGTGGGGAGACGCGGAACCGCATGGGAGATGCCGCTGTGCCCGTCGCATCGGTGACATCAATGGCAAAGTCTTCGGGGGCATTCGCCGGAATGGTAATGTCCTGTTCGTAGACTCCCGCAACGTCACCCAGGAACTTGACCTTCACTGTTTCACCGGGTTTGCCACCCGCCGGGACGATGCCGCTGGGGCGGGGATTCGTGCCGATGTTGAGCAGGTAGTACGCCTTGCCATCGCCCAGGTAGGACGCATCGCGAATCTGAACGATGTACTTTCCGTCTTCCGGAATCACGCAGGATGCGACACCATCGTTCCAGGCCAGAGCGGCGTCGTCACTGGTGGCCAGCTCAAATCGAGCGGAGTTCAGGATCGCGACGTAGGGATCAAAGAAGTTTCCCCACGACGAGAAGCCGAGGCGGATTCCGTAAGCTTCGGCGGTAAGCCGTTCCCCCTTCTTGCAGTCGACGATGTAGTAGTCGACATCCTCGCCATCGACACGGCCATGGACACAGTTGTTGTTGACGATGGCTTGGGGTGTCGTGAACTCGGAGTTCGGCTCGACCTCTTCGACCATCGGCAGCGGGCCGACATAGATATTCAACAGGTTCGTCAGACCGCTCTTGGTCCGTAAGCGGCAACGGAACGATCCAATCGGTGCATTGGCTTCCGCTTTGACGCGGACCTTGACGGTGGCTCCATTCGCGTCGGCGGGGACTTCCAGCTTCACAACCGAAAGGCCCGGATCGTAAATCAACAGCTCCTCGGCATCCTGCAGGTTGCCACCCTGCAACACGAGGTCAGCTTCGGTCCCGCGTTGCACACCGTGCGGGAGGATGTTGCCCAGGCTCGGGGCAGCTGCCATTGAGACTGAGACAAGGCCAGAGAACAACAGGATTGTTGTCAGGAGAATACGGAACATTGAAGGCATGGGCCTTCCTCGCTTGTATGACTGCGGAATTGGTCCGAACATCGGTGGGATGTGGCGCTCGGACGCGGGGAAGCTCCGTCAGAGAATGGCTCTGTCGGTCCAATCGACCTGTTGAATTTCCAACAACCGGTCGGCAGCAGTGCAGTACTCTTGGGCCGCTCACTCTTCATCCATGATGGGGAGCGGTTGCTCTCAATGTCTTGGCAACCTGTGCGAGCGGACAGGTTGCTGCAAACGCAATTTCCACCTGGGAGTGCCAGGTGGAAATTACGAGTCGAATTGTTAGGCCAGCAGATCCTGGATCACGTCGCCGCCATCCACGATTTCAATCGGGCGATCGCCAGGAGCCATCAGCTCCTTATCAGCGACGATGCCCAGGCAGTGGTAAACCGTGGTGAACAGGTTCTCAACGGTGACCGGGTTTTCATCGGGCTCGCTGGCTGTCGTGTTCGAGGTTCCGTACACAAAGCCCTTCTTGATACCGCCACCGGCGAGACCAACACTGAAGACCTTGGGCCAGTGGTCGCGACCAGCGGTGCCGTTGATCTTGGGTGTACGACCGAACTCCGAAGAAACCATGACCAGAGTGCTGTCGAGCAGACCGCGCTGTTCCAGATCGAGGATCAGACGGGAGAAGGCCTGGTCGAACTGTGGCATCTGATTGCGGAAACCGGCGACGATCTGATCGTGCATGTCCCATCCACCGTAGGTCAGATTCACCAGTCTCACGCCCGCTTCGACCAGCCGGCGAGCCAGCAGCATGCGGGCACCCGCCGTGTTGCGACCATACTCGTCACGCAGGGCAGCGGGTTCCGCTTCCAGGTTGAATGCTTCGCGAGCCTGTGGCGAGGAGATCAGCGAGTATGCACTCTCGTAGAACGAGTTCATCGCGGTGATCTTGTCTGACTTCTCCTTGGTGGTGAAGTGGGCGTTGACCGCTTCGAGGGCCGAGCGACGGGTGGCGAACCGGCTCTCGTCGACACCGTTGGGCAGATTGAGGTCCCGTACGCGGAAGCCCCCATCGGCGGGATCACTGCCCAGGCTGAACGGAGCGAACGCCGAGCTCAGGTATCCACTTCCCGCGAATTCAGTGGGCATGCTCGGAACGCAGACGTAAGGCGGCAGGTTGTTGCGCGAACCGAACTCGTGCGAGATCACCGAGCCGATGCTCGGGAACTGCAGGGCGGGACTCGGGCGATACCCGGTGAACATATTGTGCGTGCCGCGCTCGTGGGCTGCTTCGCCGTGGGTCATGGAGCGGATGATCGTCATCCGGTTGGCGACCTGTGAGGTTTTGGCCAGAGTTTCGCCAAACAGAACGCCATCGACGTTTGTCTGGACCTGTCTCATCTCTCCGCGATATTCGATCGGGGCGTAAGGCTTTGGATCGAACGATTCCTGATGAGCCATACCGCCCGGCAGGAAGATGTGAATGATCGACTTCGCCTTGCCTTCGAAGTTCTGGTACTGCTTCAACTCGGCACGAGCTTCGGATTGGAGCAGCTGGGGCAACGTGAGCCCCGCTCCGGCAATCATGCCGACCTGCAGAAAACCTCGTCGTGATAGCTGATGAAAATGACGCGGACTGCAACCGGGGACGTTGTTCATAGGTCGACCAACTTTTGAAATACGAGGTGGGCTATGGGAGTCTGGCCATGGACCGAAGGAGGGACGGGTCGAAACCCGCATGAGCACTAGGCAGGACTCGGAGGGAAAACCAACTTGAACCTGACATGAACCACATTTCCGGGGAGGTTATGCGTTCACTTGACAAGATTCTTTGAAACTTTTTGGCGAGTTTCAATCCCAATGTCAAGCATCAATATGTTTTGATGTGGCGGTTTCATCAGACATTAACCAATTCTTATCGGCGTTGATCGACTTCTCACTTAAAGTGTTCTGTTTGGTGTAATTGTGTTCACTTCGTGGTGTGTTAAGCCGCAAATGATATTCTGTCAAGAAGTTGTAAAGAAATGTTCGGGCTTTCCTCCCATCAAAATCACCGCTAGACTATTTACCCCGCTCGAATCCTCCAGGCACGCGGTCCACACAATGACTGGTGGGTTCTCTCAGTTGAGCTGTGCTCAGTCAACTGACCCTCCGCGAAATATCAACCTCTGCCACTTGTGTGCCACATCGATCTGGTCGAAACCAGCTTCGACCGATCACTCTCCAATTTCCTCATTTGTAGTCCAGGACACCCGTCCCATGCGTCGTGAAGAGATTCGTAACATCGCCATTATCGCCCACGTTGACCATGGGAAGACCACCCTCGTCGATGCACTGATGAAGCAGAGCGGACAATTCCGTGATGCCGAGCTGACTCAGGAGTGCCTGCTCGACTCCAATGATCTGGAGCGTGAACGCGGGATCACGATTCTCGCGAAGAACATCGCGATCTCCTACAAGGGCGTGAAGATCAACATCATCGACACCCCCGGCCACGCCGACTTCGGGGGCGAAGTCGAACGCGTCCTCCGGATGGCGGACGGTGCCCTGATGCTCGTCGACGCTGCCGAAGGCCCCAAGCCGCAGACTCGCTTCGTGCTGACCAAGGCTCTCCAGGTCGGACTCAAGCCGCTGATCGTCGTCAACAAGATTGACCGACCTGACAGCCGCGCTGATGACGTGATCTTCGAAACCATGCACCTGATGGAAGAACTTGGTGCCGAAGATGTCACGAACCTGCCGCACATCTACGCGAGCGGCCGTGCGGGTTACGCGAGCGATGATCCGACGGCACGATCCGGCGATATGGCTCCGCTGCTTGATATGGTGCTGGCGAACATTCCTGCTCCCGAGGTCGATCTGGACGTTCCGTTCCGCATGAGCGTCACCTCGTTGATGTGGTCCAAGTACGTGGGCCGTATTGCAGTGGGACGAATCTTCTGTGGCCAGGTCAAGCCCGGCCAGAAGGTCGCTGTGTTGCGTGAAGACGGCACGGTCGTCAACGAGACCGTCGAAACCATCGAACTCTTCGCCAAGCTGGGACGCGAAAAGGTTGATATCGCCGTGGCTGGGGACATCGTCGCCATCACTGGTCTGCCGGGCGTCGAGATCGGCGACACGATCGCCACTGCCGAAGACTTGACCCCGTTGCCCCGCATCAAGGTCGACGAGCCGACGCTCTCGATGACCTTCACCATCAATACGTCGCCGCTGGTCGGCAAGAGCGGCAAGTTCCTGACCAGCCGCCACCTCCGTGAGCGTCTGGCCCGCGAACTCGAATCAAACGTCGCCCTCAAGGTCGAAGACACCGATCAGAAGGAATGCTTCCGCGTTTCCGGACGTGGACTGCTGCACTTGTCGGTTCTCATCGAGACCATGCGTCGCGAAGGTTTCGAACTCTCGGTCGGTAAGCCCGAAGTCATTCGCAAGCAGATCGACGGAGTCTGGCACGAGCCCTTCGAAATCCTCGAAGTCGATGTGCCCCAGGTCGACGTCGGCTCGGTCATCGAAATCGTCTCGACTCGCAAGGGCCAGATGACCGACATGACAGCTGGTCAGGGTTCACACACCCACCTCGTCTTTACGATCCCTGCCCGTGGTCTGATTGGACTGCGGACCCGGTTGCTCAACGCGACCAAGGGTGAGGCGATCATGCATCACCAGTTCGACAAGTATCTGCCCGTCGAAGGGGAACTCCCCCGCCGCAAGAACGGCGTGCTTGTCTCCCAGGAAACCGGTCGTACCACAGCCTTCGCTCTCTTCAAGCTGCAGGAGCGGGCCGCGTTCTTCGTCGGTGCCGGTGTCGATGTGTATGAAGGAATGATCGTGGGAGAAAATGCTCGCGATAACGACCTCGTCGTCAACCCGGTCCGCGAAAAGAAGCTGACCAACATGCGGTCGAGCGGTGCCGATGAAATGATCCAGCTGGAGCCGCCGCGCGACTTGTCGCTGGAACTCGCCCTCGAGTACATCGAGGCCGACGAGTACGTCGAGATCACCCCGGATGCGATTCGCCTTCGCAAGATCCTCCTCACCGAAAACGAGCGCAAACGCGGTAACCGTTCCCTCCTCGTCGGTGCGGGCTGATTCTCCTTGTCATCGAGAGCGGCACGGCGTGAGTCTGCCGGGGAGCCCACTCGCCTCTAAACTCTCGATTCCTTCCTAAACCGTTTAGTGAAAGCCCGTCTCTGCAACCCCCGTTGCAGAGACGCTTCACCCCTCGGCAGGCTGAAGCCTGCTGTTTTTTTGGTGCAGATCATCGACGCATCAGCATCTCATCGAGGTTCAAAACGACATTTCCAATAATCGTCCACGTGGCCAGTTCCACCGGGTCCTGGCCTTCGGGGATCGGGCCGAGGGGCTCGCTGGCGAGCTGTATGGCTGACTCGGGATGAGCGGCAGCACGGGTCCGGGCTGTGTCGTAGAGCTGAATCAGGCGGGCCAGTTCTTCGGCGTGAGGCTCGCGTGCGGTGCAGTGGAGGAAGAGCCGTTTGGCCCTCTCGGCGGGAGTGCCTTCCCACTTCACGACTTGCCGTGCGAGGTTCTGGGCGGCTTCCAGGTGAACGGGATCGTTGAGTGTCGCGAGCGCCTGCAGCGGGGTGTTGGTACGGATCCGCCGCACCGTACAGACTTCGCGGTTTGGCGCATCGAACGCAGCCATGGCCGGATATGGGCTCGACCGGCGGAACTGGGTATAGATCGCTCTCCGGTAACGGTCCTCTCCGGCACTGGTCTCCCAGTCCGTGCTGCCACCGAATGCCGCATTCAGTCCGAGCTTCGGCTGTGGCGGACGAACGGGTGGGCCGAACATCTTGGGGCTGAGTAAGCCTCCAAGAGCGAGTGACTGGTCGCGGATCATCTCAGCGGTCATGCGAAAGCGCGGTCCGCGTGCCAGCCAGCGGTTGTCCGGGTCGAGATCGAGTCGGTCGGTCGTTACCTTCGAGGTCTGGCGATAGGTCGCCGATGTCACAAGATGCTTCAGCATCTGTTTCATATCCCAGCCCGATTCCATGAAATCGACAGCCAGGGAATCGAGCAGCTCCGGGTGGGTGGGGCGTTCGCCCTGTGAGCCGAAGTCCTCACTGGTCACGACGAGACCCTGCCCAAAGAGGGCCTCCCAGTAACGGTTGACGATGACGCGGGCCGTCAGTGGGTTGTCCTGGCTGACGAGCCACTTCGCGAGGGCGAGGCGATCCTTGGGGGCGGCCTCTCCACTCTTCAAGAAGGCTGCGGGCACTCCTGCGGTGACCTCATCCCCGAGATCAGTATAGATCCCGCGATGCTGCAGCTTCGTCTTGCGACGGGCATCCCCGGTGAGTTCCTTGAACACCGGGACGCTGGTCTCGGCTTTCAAATTCGTCAGATCGGTATGGACCTTGGCCCGCTGGGCCCGCTGAGCGGCGAGTTCCGGTGCAGCATTCACGAAGTACCAGGTCGCCAGCTCCGCAGCCTGTTCCGGAGTGCGGGCGTCTTTCGCAATGGCCAGCAGATCGAGAATGTTCTTGGGCGTCTGAGCCACTTCCATCGCCCGCGGTGAGGCCGACGATGAAACGCGGAACTTACCGAGCAGCAGGTTCTCGGTCTTGAACGATTGCTCGATGATCAGCTGGATCTGCGAGTTCGCCAGAACGTCCACCTGGGCCTCTGGGAAAAGGGCCAGCCAGTGCGGCTCGCCGGTCTTGCCCCCCACGGCCCAGCCCTTGGCGTTGTTCGCTTTCGCGGCCAGTACATCCGCCGCGTTGAAACCCGCTTGAGTAAAGTCAGTCACCGCAGCTGTCAGCTTCAGGCCCTGTGCGGAGCTGGCAGCGTATTCGCCATTGGCCTTGGGGGCCTCGGCGACAGTTTGTTCCCAGATCGATTTGCGGTTCTCATCGAGCAGCACGATCTTGGAGTTATTGAACCGTTCACCGACCCCATCGGTGCGATTCCAGATCACGACCTTATCCACGGGAGTGGTGGCAAGCAGGTCAACCTCCCACCACGGGCTTTCGTCGCCTTCGCCCGTGTGGAAGACGCTGTTCGACTCGAAATAGTTGCCGTTCGTGTTGCCATCGATCCCACGTTCGGGCACCCCGCCGTAGCCGATGGAGCTCTGCGAGGCCTTGCCCTTCAGAGCGATGTTTTCTGCTCCGTTCATCACCTGGACCTCAGCCAGATGCAGGTGGCGGCCTTTGCCCGGCGACTCGATCCGGACGTATCGTCCACGCGGTCGAACATCACCCTTTGGCACAATCGCAGCTGTGATGCGTGAGATGACGAAGTTCCCGTCGGCAAGTCCGGGGCCGTTCTTTGGCAATGCAGGGTCGGTCAGAGCCTCGAGTCGCAGGCCCGACAGCGGTCCCTCGGGGATGTCGACCAAGACTGTCGTGGTGTCGGTCTTTGGAGGTTTATTAACCAGCACTGTTCCGTCCTCGCCGATCAAATATTCTGCTCCGTTCTGACTGGTTACGGCAGCCGGCTTGAGGCTGGACCAAGGGAGATCACGGGGGAAGTTATGGTCCCACTTCGCCAGTGATTCCTGCAGCGCGGGGGTGGACGTTCGCAGCTCGGCATCGAGAGCAGCCAGTTCCGCCTGCCACTTCGTGCGGTTCGTTTTCTGTTCATCGGAGAAGAGGTCGAGCCGTGGTGATTCGTCGGTGAGGTCGGCGTCAGCTGTGTTGTTGAGGATCGCGAAGACTTCGAAGAATTCCTTCTGCGTGATCGGGTCGTATTTGTGGGTGTGGCACTGGGAGCAATTGATTGTCGTCGCCATCCAGACCGCGAAGGTCGTGTTCACGCGGTCGACCACGGCGACGTTGCGGAACTCCTCGTTGTTCGTGCCACCCTCGTTGTTGGTCTGGGTATTGCGGTGGAACGCCGTCGCGACGAGCTGTTCCTCGGTCGGGTTCGGCAGCAGATCCCCCGCCAGCTGTTCGATCGTGAACTGATCGAAGCGTTTGTTCGCGTTGAATGATCGGATCACATAGTCGCGGTAGGCCCAGATCGTCCGCATGGGATCGTCGGCGTATCCAGCGGAGTCAGCGTAGCGGGCCAGGTCAAGCCACATGTGGGCCCAGTGCTCGCCATAGGCTGGCTTCTCCAGCAGGCGGTCAACCAGGCGCTGGTACGCTCCCTCTTGCGTGTCAGCCAGAAAGGCAGTGACTTCCTCATCGGTGGGCGGCAGACCGGTCAGGTCGAGCGACAGACGCCGAATCAGTGTGGGCCGATCAGCTTCTTCCGAGGGGGTCAACCCATGTTCTTTGATCTTGGCGGCGATGAAACGATCGATGTCATTGCGAATGAAGCCCGCGAATTCCGGGGTTTCAGGCGGGGCGACCTTCTTGGGATGCTGATAGGCCCAGTGAACCTGATAGTTCGCTCCCTCGGCAATCCACCGACGCAGCAGGTCGACTTCTTTGGGGCTGAGGGATTTGCCAGCTCCCGGAGGTGGCATCATGACTTCGGGGTCGGTGCTGGTGATGCGCTTGATGAGTTCGCTCTCGTCGGGTTTTCCCGGTATGAGTGCCGCATGTCCTCCGAGGTCAGCTGTGGCTCCCTCTTGGGTATCGAGGCGCAGGTCCCCTTTGCGTTCTGCTTCATCGGGGCCGTGGCAGCGGAAGCAGGTGTTGGAAATCAGGGCTCGTACATCTTGGTTAAAGTCGACCGGCCCCTCTGCCCGAGCCAGACCAGCGACCAGCCCGCCGATCGTGAGAGCCACCAGAAACCGTACAGCCAACAACAAACGCCAGAAATTGAACTTAGCCATGAGAGACACGCACCTCACCGTTGATTCGCTCAGCGAGATTTCCACCAAGACGCATCAATCGATTCTAGTGTGTGCGGGGAGGGGATGCATCTGGGAGGGAGGCGTTTGGCGGATAGCAATTGGCTGATGGCCAGAGGGAGGGGAGGCGATGTGGGCGTCCACTCAGAAGTTGGATTCGCGCAGCGTCATTCGTGAAACATCGCTCACCAGACAGCTTGCTCCTTTGAATGGCTGGTCGATTTGTTCATAATCAAATCCTCTGTTCTGTCAGGCTGTTGGAGTCAAAGCATGCTTCGTTCGATGAGTGTTGCCGCCCTGCTGGGGCTTGTCGTGACTGCCGGGCTCTCTGCCGGAGAACAGCAGCTCAACGGGCATAACTTTACGCTGCCGGATGGATTTGAGATCGAGCTGGTTGCGACCTCACCCCTGGTCGACCGACCGATCACTGCAGACTTCGACGAACAGGGCCGGCTCTATGTGGCGGACTCCTCCGGATCGAATGAGCCGGTCGTCAAGCAGGTTGTCGACCGGACGCACCGCATCATGCGACTCGTCGATGTCGACGGAGATGGAAAATACGACACCAGTACCGTGTTTGCCGACAAGATGATGTTCCCGGAGGGCACGCTATGGCATGAAGGATCGCTGTATGTGTCGGCCCCCCCCAGCATCTGGAAGCTGACGGACACCAACGACGATGGAGTCGCCGATGAACGCGTCGAATGGCACCAGGGCAAAACTCTGACCGGCTGTGCCAACGACCTGCATGGTCCCTATCTCGGACCGGACGGGTATATCTACTGGTGCAAGGGTGCTTTCGCCGAGCAGACCTACGAACAGCCCGGCAAGCCACCACTCGTGAGCAAAGCGGCTCACATCTTTCGTCGCAAGGCCGATGGCACGGGCCCGGTCGAGAACGTCATGACCGGCGGCATGGATAACCCCGTCGATGTGGTCTTTACGCCCGGAGGCGAACGGATCTTCACGACGACATTCCTGCAGCGGCCCGGTGGAGGTCTGCGTGACGGATTGATCCACGCGATCTACGGTGGAGTTTACGGTAAGGTTCACGACTCAACGAACTTCCACCCGCGGACCGGTGACCTCATGCCGCCGCTCGTGCACATGGGGCCAGCTGCTCCGTGTGGATTGACTCGCTATGAGTCGAATTTCTTCGGCGATGAGTTCCGCGACAACATCTTCGCCTGTCAGTTCAATATGTACAAAGTTTCGCGGCATGTGCTGCAGGACCAGGGTGCCACGTTCAAGACGACCGACTCCGATTTCGTCGTCTCGACCAACATCGACTTTCACCCGACCGATGTGTTGGAAGACGCCGATGGCAGCATCGTGATCTGTGACACCGGCGGATGGTACCGCCTCTGTTGCCCGACTTCGCAGCTGGAGAAGCCCGACGTGATCGGAGCTGTCTACCGCGTGCGTCGTCAGGGAATGAAAACAGTCGAAGATCCCCGCGGGCTGAAGCTCGACTGGGATAAGCTCACGACAGCTGAGCTTGCCAAGTTACTCGCAGATCCCCGCCCCGCTGTTCAGCGTCGGGCGATTCGTGACCTGGCCAAGCAAGATGCCGCGAAGGTGGTTGCTGCTCTGGGGCCGATTCTCGGTCAGCGAGATGCAGCCACCGCAGCCACTCGCGTCAACGCCGTTTGGACTCTCACGCGAGTCGATGCCCCACAGGCCCGGGCGCTCGTTCGTGGTTCGATCTCCGATTCCGACGCGAACGTTAGACACGCCGCCCTCAGCTCAGTCAGCTTCCACAAGGATCGTGAGGCGCTGCCACTGGTGATGAAGGTCCTCCAGTCAGGTTCACCCCAGGATGTCCGCATCAGTGCCGAGATTCTAGGTCGCCTCGAAGAGAAGTCAGCTGTCCCCGCTCTGCTCGAAGCCGCCTCGCATCAGCCAGCCGAACTCGAGAAGTTTGACCGTATTCTGGAACACTCCATTACCTTTGCTCTGATCCAGATTGCCGACCGCGAAGCCACAGCGGCTGGTCTGAACAGCTCCAGCCCCTGGACCAGGCGTTCCGCGTTGATCGCGCTCGACCAGATGCCTGATGGCCAGCTGACCCCCGACAAGGTGGTGCCGCTGCTGACCTCTGACAACGCAGCTCTACGGCAGACATCTCTGTGGATGGTCGGTCGCCATCCCGAGTGGGGCGATGCCCTGACCCAGTATCTCCGGGAACAGCTGGCCCGCGACACCATTCGCGAAACGGAACAGGATGACCTCAAGAGCCTGCTCGCTCAGTTCGCTGGAACTGCCAGCGTGCAACAGCTGCTGGCCAGCCATGCCAAGTCGGGCGCTTCATCTGATGCGGAACTGACGGTACGCAAGATGTGCCTCGAAGCGATGTCGAAGTCAGGACTCAAGCAGATGCCCGACAGCTGGCTCCCGTCGCTGACGAAGATGATTGCGGGCGAAGACGCCACGCTGAAGCCGAACGCCGTGACCGTGGTCCGGTCGCTGCCGTTGCCCGCGGCGGGAACTGACGAGCTGTCACAGGCTCTGCTCATGTTGGCAAAGCAATCTGAAGCGAAGACAGAGGCTCGTATTGACGCCATTGCCGCTCTGCCAGCGGGTCGGGGCGAACTCGAGCCCGAGTTGTTCACGCTGCTCGTGACGAACCTGGGTGAAGAGGCCTCGGTGGCAACGCGTGCGGCAGCGGTTGATGCACTGGCCAAGGCCAGCTTGTCGACAAATCAGCAGGGTGAGCTGGCCGATATCATTGCGAAAGTGGGACCACTGGAACTCAATCGCCTGCTGGGCATCTTCGAGAATTCCACTGACGAGGCCGTCGGAACCAAACTGGTCGCCGCATTGAAGCAGTCGCCCGTACTGACCAGCCTGCGGGTCGATGCGGTCAAGACGCGTGTCGCGAAGTTCCCCGAACCAGTTCAAAAGCAGGCCGAGGAGTTGTACGCCGCAATCAATGTTGAGGCGGCCAAGCAGAAAGAGCGACTCGACGAGCTGCTGGCGAAGGTTGGAACGGGAGACATCCGTCGTGGCCAGGCAGTGTTTGCGAACTCCAAGGCTTCGTGCGTCGCCTGCCACGCGATCGGATACAAGGGTGGGAACATTGGTCCCGACCTGTCGCGAATTGGCAAGATTCGTACCGAGCGCGACCTGCTGGAATCGGTACTTTTCCCGAGCGTGAGTCTCGTCCGCAGCTATGAGCCGATTCTCGTGGTCACCACGGCGGGCAAGTCCCACAACGGACTAATCCGCCGGGAGACGCCAGATGAGATCGTGCTGGTCACCGGGGCCAAGGACGAGGTTCGCATTGCCCGTTCGGAGATCGAAGAGATTCGCCCGAGCACCGTGTCGGTCATGCCCGCTGGACTCGATACCCAGCTGACGCGCGAGCAGATCATCGACCTGATCGCGTATCTGAAGTCACGTCAGTAACGGAGCCGCCACAGCTGCGGGGCTGCGTTCTTCTCAACCGAGTTTGATACGCCGCCCAGCAGCCGTTGTTGCGGTTGAGGAGAGTTGTCATGACGCGCCGCGAAAAACTCGAAGCGATGCTGGACTGCGAACCGCTGGACCAGATGCTGCGCTATATGCTGGCCATGGAGCTGGATAAAGAAGGCGAGAACGATCGCAGCCTGACCTACCTGACGGGGCTGATGGATGACGAGAGCCCGTACGTTCCCGCGTTTCTGATGGCCGGCCAGCAGTTCACCCGGCTCAACCGGACTGATGAAGCCCGGTCTGCCTTTCAGCGTGGCATTGATGCCGCTCACGCTCAGGGCGATTCGCACGCATTCGAGGAACTCAAACGATTCCTGAGCGAACTCGATTGAGGTTCTCGGAAACGAGGGTTCGTAACGAAAGTATTGTGCCACTCCTGTGATTGAGAGTGCCCCGGTACCCGCTGACGGATGAGCTGAATCTGCAACCGATATGCAGGAAGTACAAGGTGCGCTTTCTTGCATTGAAGAAGATTTCGTTGCTGTCAGGGACAGCTTCATTTTGGTAGTACCAGGCAGTGCCTGCTGATCGACTCGAAGTGCTACGGAGAGTGTCCGTAGAGGGCCGTACTACAGCTGCCAATTCACCGGCCACTCCCGCAGCTGTCGCTGATCGTTTATCCTCCGGGGCGAAACTTCCCTGCCTTCCGGAGTGGTCATGAGCGATACGCTCTACATCGTCGACACGCTGTCTCTTGTGTTTCAGGTCTACCATGCCATCCGCCAGCCGATGACCGGCTCGCGCGGACAGCCGACGAACGCGCTGTTCGGATTTACGGGCGATCTGGAGCACCTGATCAAGGAGAAGAAGCCGACACATCTGATCTGCGCCATGGATTCCAAGGGTGAAGCCGAACGCAACAAGATTTACGCTGCTTACAAGGCCCATCGCGAGGCACCGCCCGAAGACCTGCAAGTGCAGATTCCGCTCGTGCTCGATCTGATCCGGGCCTACAACATTCCGGTGGTGATCGTCCCGGGATGGGAAGCCGACGACGTACTCGCCACATTGGCCACACGCGCAGCAGCCCAGGGAATGGATGTGCGACTGGTCACGAACGATAAAGACGCCCGCCAGCTGTTGAGTGACAAGATCAAGATTTACAGTATCCGGAAGAAGCGGATGTACGATGCCGAGGACCTGGAAAAGGAATGGGGGATCCGCCCTGACCAGGTGGTCGACTTCCAGTCATTGATGGGTGACAGCGTCGATGGCGTGCCAGGTGTTCCACAGGTCGGCCCGAAGACGGCGACGGCTCTGATTCAGGAGTTTGGCACCCTCGAGAATGTGCTGGCGAATGCCGACAAGGTGAAAGGCAAGAAGGTCTCGCAAAACCTGAAGGAGTTTGCTGGTCTCGCTCACACGAGCCGAGAGCTGGTGCGGTTGCATCGCGAGTTGCCCATCGAACTCGATTGGGACACTGCCCGCGTCCAGCCCCCCGACTGGCCCAAGCTGGTGGAGTTGTTCACCGACTATGGATTCCGCCGCTACACCGCCGAGGCCCAATCCCAGCTGTCGAAGACCTTACCCCAGGCTGCGGCAGAGATCCCGACTCGCGATTGGAAGATCATCCACACCGAGGAGGAGTTCGAGAAGTTTCTTGCCGAGCTCAAGCAGCAGAGCAAGTTCTGCATCGACCTGGAGACGACCAGCCTCAATGCGATGGAGGCCGAGATCGTCGGCTGGGCCTTCTGCTGGCAGGCGGGCGTCGGGTACTACATTCCGGTGGATGGGCCGAGCGGATCTCAGACGTTGAATCGAGCGAAGGTACTCGATGCCCTGAAGCCGATTATCGAAGATTCCGAGCGAACTGCCATCAACCAGAATATCAAGTACGACATGCTCGTCTTGAAAAATCATGGCGTGCAGATCGCAAATGTCGGGCTCGATCCGATGATTGGGGACTATCTGCTTGACGCCGGTGAACGCAGCCATGGCATCGATGCACTCACGAAGAAATACCTCGACCGCGAGAAGATTCCGACCAGCGATCTCATCGGCAAGGGAACGCGACAGCTCAAGATGTTCGAAGTCGATGTCGACAAGGTCGCCGAGTACGCCAGCGAAGACGCGGACTTTGCGTGGCAACTGGCCGATCGGATCGAACCGCTGCTCAAGGAGCAGTCCCTGTGGGATCTCTATTGGAACCTTGAGCGCCCGCTGATTTCGATCCTCGCACAGCTGGAAATGAACGGGATTCGGGTCAACAGCGAGGAACTTAAACGGCAGAGCCTGCTGGTGGAAGTTCGCATGGTCGCTCTGACTACCGAGTGCCATGAACTGGCCGGGCATGAGTTTAACCTGAACTCGCCGAAGCAACTGGCAACGATTCTGTTCGACGAGTTGCACCTTCCGGTGATCAAACGCACAAAGACCGGCCCAAGTACCGATGAAGAGGTGCTCGAAGAACTCTCGCACAAGCATCCGCTCCCGGCGAAGCTGATGGAGCATCGCATGCTGGCGAAGCTGAAGGGGACGTATCTCGACGCCCTGCCCCAGATGATCAACCGACGGACGGGCAACGTCCACACCTCATTCAGTCAGGTCACAGCTGCGACGGGCCGGCTCGCTTCGACTGACCCGAATCTGCAGAACATCCCCGTGCGGACTGAAGAGGGTCGATTGATCCGCCGGGCATTTGAACCGAGTGCTTCGGGCTGGAAGCTGGTCTGTCTTGATTACTCGCAGATCGAACTGCGGATGCTGGCCCACTTCTGCCAGGACCCGGTGATGCTCGAGGCCTTCCGCCAGGGCGAGGACATCCATCGCCGTGTCGCCAGCGAGGTCTACGGAGTGCCCCCCGATCAGGTGACTTCCGATCAGCGGCGTGTCGCGAAGGCGGTCAACTTCGGTGTGATCTATGGCCAGACATCATTCGGACTGGCCAATGCGCTGGGGATTGAACGGTCGGTGGCAGAGACGTTCATCACCGAATACTTCCAGCGTTACGCCGAGGTCGAGAAGTTCATGCATCAGACGCTTGAAGAGGTCGCGCACACCGGGTTCGCGAAGACGATCCTCGGTCGCCGCCGGGCGATCGATGGAATTCGCCCCAAGCGGTTCCGGACTCTCAACATGCCGGAGC
This sequence comes from Planctomycetota bacterium, assembly GCA_003669575.1. Taxonomy (GTDB): domain Bacteria; phylum Planctomycetota; class Planctomycetia; order Planctomycetales; family Planctomycetaceae; genus TH-plancto1. The sequence goes on from QWOR01000012.1 coordinate 17,098, forward strand.
GAACTGCCGTCAACACAGTGATTCAAGGCTCCGCCGCTGACCTTGTGAAGCAGGCGATGATTCACGTCGATCGAGCGCTCAAGGAGTCCAAACACCCCGCGCGGATGTTGCTCCAGATCCACGACGAACTGGTGTTCGAGGCCCCCGAAGCAGATGTGGCATCGCTCATCGAACTGGCGAAACGCGAGATGGAAAATGCTTTGCCACTCAACGTGCCGGTCGTGGTCGACGTGAAAGTCGGTGACAACTGGCTCGACGCGGAATAACTACGCCATTCTTAATCTGTGTAATCTGGGGAATCTGTGGACAACTCTCTGTCCCCTCACATCCGGGGTATTGAATGAGTATGCAGGAAAGGGGCCACAGAGAAAGAAGATTACGAGGACTAAAGCAGAGCTGGGAATATTGATTCGCTCGCCAAAGTATGCGCTGTGTGCTTCAAGGAGAAACGGGACTACGACCGGAACGCTCAAGTACATACAGCGCGCTTTGGGCTCGCCAGTTGGGGAACCAGGTCAACTCGGTGGCTGCGTGGCCGATGATGGGGAGTTCCTTGACGATGCGGAAGTTGCCCCGGCTGGCGAGGTCGCGGAAGTCGAGCATCGACAGGAAGTGGACGTTCGGCGACTCGTACCATTCGTAAGGGAGCGAGTCGGTGACTGGGGCGCGGCCTTGCAGGAGGATCTGTGCCCGCACCTTCCAGTGTCCGAAATTCGGGACCACGATCAGCGCCCGCTTCGCCACGCGTAACATTTCATCAAGGACCTGCAGCGGGCGGGACACCTGCTGCAGCGTCTGGCTGAGAACCGCGTAGTCGAAGGTCCCTTCAGGGATATCGTGCAGCCCCTCGTTCAAGTCGGCCATGATCGCCGACACCCCTCGCTGCACCGTCGCCAGAAAGGCGGGCCGGTCGCGCTCAATGCCGAGAACCGCACACCCATGCTCATCACGCAGCCGGGCCAGCAGTCGACCGTCACCGCACCCCAGGTCGATCACTCGACTTCCGTCGGCGATCTGGCTCATCAGAATGTCGTCGATGTATTCAGCGCGGTGGTCGACCATCGCCATCTGTTTAGCACACATCACAACATCTCATGGGGAAGAAGCGACCCTCGCCGGGTCGACTGGAAATCCATCATCGCGAACCGGGGAAGGACTTCAAGGGAGACAAACGATCCGGAGTGAATGGTCTACAGATTGCGCAGATTTCTCAGATTATGACTGAGAAATCCACGATCCAAACCACGCCATCACTGAAATCCAGTCTTTTCCCTTGTAACAGGACTCCAATTGCCCGATTTTCGGCAAATCGCGTACGATTGAGGGTCGGAGGAATGGCGTCCTCCGGGCAATTCGCTGCCGGAAAGGAGTCGACGGCGACTCGATGTGGCAATCCCTGGGACGGAACCTGAAAGGCCTGCTGACGGCAGCTTGTCTGCTGACGTTCATGATATGCGCCATTGAAATCGGGCTACGTGTGGATCGTTATCGATCGGCCCTCAGTAATCAGCCGTCTCTCGCCGCCGCCGATCTGCCGATTGAAGACCAGCTGGTCTCCCCCAGTCTGGATACCTGGGTCGAGTTGTTGCGGAACGCGAAAACCACGCTGAAGAACCCCGACACCGATCAGCCCGTCGCATTTCGTACGAATAGTTTTGGTGCGCGAGGGCCGGAAGTTACGGTGCCGAAACCTCGTGGACTGTTGCGGGTGCTCTGTCTGGGTGATGAAACGACGCTCGCCCCGGAACTCGCCGAAGCGGAAGCCTACCCAGCTGTGCTGCAGGAACTTCTGTCGAATCACATGGGTTCAAAAGTCGAAGTCATCAACGCGGGCGTCCCTGGAAGTTGTCCGCGCATTGCCGCTCTCCAGCTGCGGCACGGGCTGATGTCACTGCAACCCGACCTGATCGTCCTGCACTTCGACATGTCAGACGTGGCAGAGGATGCAGCTGTCCGGCGATTTGTGTCACTTGATCGCGAGGGGAATCCGACCCTGGCGATTCACCCCGCTACCCGCAAGGCCTGCCAGCTCAGGCGTCCACGACTGGCGGATGAGTTCATGGTCGTGCAACAGGCCGAACTGCAGCTGGCCAGAATCTGGGACCGGAATGTGCCAGTAGCGGGGGAGTCGGTCATCGATCGCAACCAGCGATATCGCTGGACCGCCGACCACCATCCCGACCTGGAAGCAGAGATCAATTCATCGATGGCTCCCATCCGGACGATTCGCGACCTCGCGACGGCGCTCGGTGCTCGAGTTCTGGTGTCGACCACGCCCAAGCCCTGGCAGGTCAGTCCGAACGCCAGTAACACGGCGGAAGCTCGAGCCATCAATGGGATTCCCCGCGACGCATTCTGGGAGAGTCTTGAGCCGTTTCAGCGTCTGGTTGCTGCCTGCAAAAAGGCAGATGTCGAGTATGTCATCACACGCAAGGCGTTTGTTGACGCACCCGAGTGCGAGCGGTTGTTCCTGAAGAAGTCACCTGCCCTGTCGACGATGGGCCACGACCTGTACGCCCGGATTCTGACCGACACCATCACGGGGGCGGGACTGAAGAGCCCCTCCGCCGAACAGGAGATTATCCCTTCGGGAGCGGAAGAACCGGTTCGGACTCGATCACGGCGGGATTGATCTCGCTGAACATTGCGGATTTCGGTAGAAACCCGGCCGCTCAGAAGCGGTCTAGTTGGCCTTCCGAATCTGCGGGCGAAAAGTCGCCTTTGAGTCAGTATCGCCCCCCAATCACGTCCTCCTCAAATCAGCATGTCACAATCGATCGATGCACCGCTGACTCCGATTCATGCGCTGGGCCGCATGGTGTTGGAACTCACCCGCATGGTCGGGGACATCACACTGTTTGGGTGGCAGATGCTGGGGTGGTTGTTCGTGAGATGGCCTCGCAGCAAAGTGCTTTGGCCGATCATGGATCAGATCGGTGTGCAAAGTCTCTCCGTGATTCTGATTACCGGATCGTTCATCGGCATGGTTCTGACCGTTCAGGCGTACGACCAGTTCGCCTTGATGGGGATGGAGAGCCAGCTGGGGACCGTGGTGAATGTCACTCTGGTCAAAGAGCTGGGCCCCGTGCTGGCCGCCTTGATGCTGGCCGGTCGGGTGGGTAGCGCGATCGCAGCGGAACTCGGCACGATGCGGGTCACCGAGCAGATTGATGCCCTGACCGTTCTCGGCGCGAATCCCATCGCCCATCTGGTGGTGCCGCGGTTCCTGGCCTGCGTGTTGCTGATCCCAGCTTTGACACTATTCGCGGACGGGATCGGCGTGCTCACCGGCTGGGTCTTTAGTACACAGGTTCTGCACGTCGACAGCTACTATTACTGGCACTACTCCCGGGCGTTTGTGACCGGGTTCGACGTGTTTCAGGGGATTATCAAGAGCGTCTTATTCGGAGGCGCGATTGCGATCATCTCTTGTCACCGGGGATTCCATTCGGGGGCCGGAGCTGAGGGCGTTGGACGGGCCGCGACCGAGGCGTTCGTCTTCTC
>QWOR01000068.1 GCA_003669575.1 Planctomycetota bacterium
CGACAGATCCAACGCCTGCTCGATTCGTACCACCGCTGGGTGGGGGCCGAACTGATCGATCGATCAGGAACCCCTGAAGTGCAGGCCCGGCGAGTATTCGACGCCCCCTTCGTGATCGTATCGCACGGGACACAGGCCGACCCGATCCTGAATTCGGCGAATGCAGTCGCCCTGCGATTATGGGAACTGCCACTCGAGAAGTTCCTGCAAACCCATTCTCGCCTGACAGCTGAGCCTGTCCACCGCGATGAGCGGGCCAGAATGCTCGAAGCGACCACGCGTCAGGGTTACATCGACGACTACCAGGGGATACGGATTTCTTCGACCGGTCGTCGCTTTCGCATTGATCGAGCGACCGTCTGGAACATTGTCGATGAGCAAGGCCACCCCGCCGGACAGGCTGCGACTTTCTCCGACTGGATATTTCTCAACGAAGTGAAACCTGCGGGTACATGAACCGAGAGTGCCCCACAAGAGGGGGCTTACGGTCGCGACTCTCTGGAGCCGTGTCACTCAAATTCACTACTTACGCCGCCCGGCGCTGACCAGCCTCGCCTGCACCCTTTCGAGGCTGATAGAGATGCTCGCGAGTACACGGCATCCCGCTGAGTCCCTTCGTCTGGTGTTTGGTCGCGACAGTCTGATAGATGCGGGCATTCCCTTCGCCCAGCAAAAACACACAGCAGGCCAGATAGAGAGCCCAGAGCCGGTACTTTTCTTCACCGACCTGTCGTATCGCCTCGTCGCGATTCGCTTCCAGTCGCTGGCACCAGTGGCGACACGTCATTGAGTAGTGGTCGCGCCACCCCTCCACGTCGTGCACGTCAAAGCCCCGGCTCTCCATGCACTGGACCATGTGCCCCAGGTGATCGAGTTCACCGCCCGGAAAGATGTACTTGGCCAGCAGTCGCCGATCCGCGTTCATTTTGCGGAACGCCTTATCCGTCACCTTGGCCGGACGAGTGATCCCATGATTGAGGAACAGCCCGCGATCCCGCAACAGCGAGTTCACTTTGGCCATGTACCCCGCCATATTGTCGATGCCGACATGCTCGACCATCCCCACGCTGGAGATCTTGTCGAACGGCCCCTCCACATAGGCGTAGTCCTTCAGCTCCGCTGTCACCAGCCCCTGCAGCCCCATCTTCGCGATGCGTTCATGAGTCAGAGCCAGCTGCTCTTTGGACAATGTGATTCCGTGGGCGTGAACGCCGTAGTTCTTCGCCGCGTGGCAGATCAATGCCCCCCATCCGCAGCCGATATCAAGCATTCGCTCACCGGGCTTGAGCTGCAGCTTGCGGCAGATCATGTCGAGCTTGTTGATCTGGGCCTGTTCGAGTGACTCGCTCCAGTCATGGAAATAGCCGCAGCTGTAGACCATCTGCTCGTCGAGGAAGAGCTTGTAAAAATCGTTGCTCAGGTCGTAATGGAACTGGATGAAGTCCTGGTTCTCTTGCTGCTCCCGTTTACGACCGGTCTCATCTCCAGCGTAGCAGTGTTCGACTTGCGTCGACTCCCCCTTCGCAAACAGAAAGGACGAAGCGAACTTCGCCATCAGCCCCAGCGGGAGAGACTTCACCTTCTTGCGCGTGTTCTTCACGCGAGCAGTTTCGATAAAGGTCACCAGATCAGTCCCGCGCAGATCGATCTTGCCCAGTGCGTAGAGCCGCATCAATGTGTCGGCCTTGGGGCTGCGCATCAGTGTCGCGATGACGCCTGGCCCGGAGAGCACAATTTCCATGCCCGGCCGGGGATTCTCGCCAAGGGCCACGACGCTTCCGTCCCACAACCGAATCGAGATTGGAGTATTCAGCAGCGGTCGCAAATAGTTGAACAGTTCAGTCGCGCGGCGAATCTGCCGCTGAGCAGTCGTTTCAATTCCAAACATCGAGGAACTCCATTTCCTGCCACACGACGCCCGCCAGCAACCAAACGGCGGAAAACCAGTCAGTACCGGACTGATCAAGTGTGGTCGGAAAGATAGGAGATCGGTGTCCGTTCTGGACAGAGCAATCTGATTTCAAGGGCTCCACGGCCGGGGAAAGCAATCCCAGATCGATACGAACAAAAAAGTCAGGGGCACGTTTGACGTGCCCCTGACTGGTGAGAGTGGTTTATGGTGCCGCGTGGGTCACCTTGTCGGGTAGCGGTCGCCGCTTCCGACCGGTTCGAGTCGGACGCAAGCTGCGAATCTGTCCCTCGATCCGGCGATACCAGTGCACCGTGACAACGACCACATGATCCGAGAAAACTGGCATCGGCGGGTGCGTTGACGGCTCCTGAATCCGCTTGACCATCGGCACTGCTCCAAACCGTAGCAACATGCTGATTGCAAACAGAACGTGATAACCGGTGATCGTTCCTCGCCAGAACGGAATTGCCAGACCTTCCATCTGAGTCAGTGCATAACCGGAGGTGATCGCTGTGATCCCACCCACGATCCCCGCGATCGCAGTTCCCGAGGCGACGAACATGGTCCGGTTCTCAACGGGTGAGTTCTTGAGCAGGAACCCGTTATTCGCAATCACGATTCCCGCATTCAAAGCGGCATCCAGCACGAACATCGGCAAGAGCGCCCAAAAGGCGAGTGTCGGATCCTTAGGAGCTAGGATCAGACAGAACATGTTGATCGGCTTGAGCGTGACACAGACCTGCAACACCGCCTTGTTGCCGTGCAACTCGGCCGAACGTCCCAGAACCTGGGAAAAGACAGCCCCCCCGATCCACGCCATGGTCCACAGGGCCAACACCTGCCACAGCTGCATTCCGACATACTGGAGCAGATACAGACTGATGAACGGAGCTCCGACCATGCTGGCAATGTGCCAGTAACTCATGAAGCCGATGTAGGACCGGAAGCTCGGATTCTTCATCGGAGCCAGGAAGGACTCCCAGAAGCCGAGATGCTTTGACGGGGTAACAGGCGGCTCTTCCACCTTGCGGAATATCAGGATGTCCGCCACTCCCAGAACCGACGCAATCGTCATGATGACCGCAAACGCGGGCACCATCTGAGTCGTGCCATGCCAGAAGTAGAGCGTACAGCCCAGCATGCAGGCCGCCGCGCTGAACTGCTGCCACCGGTGGCGGATGCCCCAGTACTGGTTCAAGCCCTGGTGCGGCAGATAGTCCCCCATCCACGACATCCACAGCGGCGTCGAGAAATGAAGCAACCCCTGCTCAAACACCGTCATGGCCAGGAATGACCACAGCCAAACAGACGAGGGCACATTCGGGTAAAGCCACGCACCCAACGCAATGGGCAGATACAGCAGCCGCTGGGTAATCGAGACCGCGGCCCACACCTTTCGTCGGTACTTCAGCTGATTCGCGGCAAATGCGGCCACGAATTGCATGAAGAGCATCCCGGTCGGAAGTGCTCCCAGGATTCCAATATGCAGCCCGGTTGCACCCAGGGATCTTGCAAACTGAACGACAACAGCAGATGTCGTCAGCTGAGTGTAGGCCATGCCTAGACACCCGGCGACGATGATGGCGACTTGCGCCTTCTTAAGGGGCCACACGAAAAACTACTCCATCGGTCCCCCTCGCAATTCGATGCAGGGATTCCGATTAGTGCTCCGCCTGCCGGGTCGCCGCGAGTTTCGCCTCGGAAGCAACGACACGGTTCGGAACACGCTCTGAGGACCAAGCGGAGCGCTGACTCACGCCTCGACCCTGTTGGGAATCGTTGTTTATCGACCAGCTGAGGTCATCTGCTCGATGGTATCCTGATAGATTCCCGACCATCAGGATTCGCTCCAAGTGTACGTCACACTGGAGCTGGAGGAAGGGGGTTCCAACATTGAGAATGCGGAATTCCCCTCTCTCGATGCGCGGACTGTGACCAGTACGTCGACTACCGACAAGACCATGTCACAGCCTTTTTCTGCATCCAAAACCCTCCGTTGGCAGGAACTCCCGCAGCAGTAGAAGGTTCGGACAACTGGCCAGACACCCGGGCCATCCCGAGGGTTCGGCAGTTTCTGCTCATGTCCTCCTGAACATCGCGAAGCTCTCCGGCCCGTGGAAAAACACATCGATACAATGCGATGTCCCACCGAATCCAGCTCCCTGGCATCTGCTGGTTGCCACTCGTTCATCCAACCGATAGCGTGCTCCCAGAACCTCTGGAGCCGCATGCATGACACATCGACGCCGAATCCTGATTGCGGAATGCAAACAGGAAGTCTCCACCTTCAACCCGCATCTCAGCGGTGTAGGTGACTTTACGATCCGGACCGGACCAGCTCTGTTCGACTACCACCGCACAGTCCACACGGAAATCGGCGGAGCACTGCGAGTTCTGGAGGCCGAGCCGGACATCGAGTTGGTTCCTGCTTACGGAGCCTGCCTGATCACATCCGGAGGCACGCTGGCCAAACCCGACTGGCAGCAGATCGCGGGCGATTTCATTCGGGCACTCGAAGCTGCCCCGCCCCTCGACGGCGTCTATTTCTGCATGCACGGGGCGATGGCCAGTGAGGATGAACTCGACCCCGAGGGCTACCTGCTCGAACAGACCCGCCGCGTGCTCGGCGAACGGGTTCCGATTGTCGTGTCGCTCGATCTGCACGGCATTCTGAGCGAACGCATGGTCCGGCACAGCAACGCCATCGTGGCCTACCACACCTACCCGCATGTGGATTTCTTCGAGACCGGCGAACGAGCGGCCCGCCTGCTGCTGCGGATCATGGCGGGAGAAGTCCATCCCGTCACAGCTGTCGTCCCAATCCCGGCCCTCGTGCGCGGTGACGAACTCATTACCGCCACCGGGCTCTTCGGCGAAAGCATCCGCCTGGCCCAGGCCGTCGAATCCAGCCCCGGCGGCCTCTCCGCTGGCATGTTCATCGGCAACCCATTCACCGATGTCCCGGCCCTGCAAAGCTACAGCTTCGTCGTCACGGATAACGAGCCCGAGCGTGCCGAACGTGAGGCCCTGCACATCGCTGAAAACTTCTGGAGCCACCACGTACGCATGCAGGTGCCGCTCATCAGTCTGGAGGAGATGAGCCGCCGCCTCACTCAGTTGACCTGCGGCACCGTCGGTCTCGTCGACGCAGCTGATGCCACCAGTTCTGGTGCCTCTGGCGACAGTAACGCGATCCTCAGGACCTTGATCGAGACCGGTTACCGAGGCCGCACCCTGCTCCCGATCGTCGACGCCCCCGCTGTACAGCGTGCCTTTGAAGGAGGCATCGGGGCGACAATTCAGACAACCATCGGCGGCACGCTCGATCCCCGCCG